>JAGGWL010000213.1 GCA_021157555.1 Deltaproteobacteria bacterium
CCTGGTTTATGCTTAAGATTAGGGGAAACCTTGAATTTTTCCATGAGGATTAGATGATTTTGGTACCCACAACAATATAGTACTGACAATGCCATAAAGTTTGTGATAACTTCATGAATCAACTCAATGTTACCCCTTTGTCTGGTAGTTGTGGGGACAACACCACCAAAGGATAACATTGAGTCGATCATATAGTAAAATCTACGATCTCTGACCTTGCACAGCTGACAAGGTTTTCTATGTTGGAATAAATTGTTTATTGAGCGTTTATCAAAGATAAAATAACAGGTTCCAATCTGACCATGAATGTCCATGAAGAGCTACTAAACAAAGTATCACAATGGGTGTGGGAATATTTTCAGAACAACAATTGTACTGATTGTATTTTTCACGACTGCAACCATACCAAAGAAACGGTTGAAGCCGGGAGGGAAATAGCCACGGGCATGCAGGTTTCGGCAGATGAGCTTGAAACGGTAGTCCTTGCCTGCTGGTTTCATGACCTTGGATTGTTTCATTCTCGTGAAAATCACGAGGTGAAAAGCGCTGAAATAGCAGAGGATTTCCTTAAAAAACATGCTGTAAACAAGGAAAAAATAAGGGAAGTCAAGAAATGTATTCTGGCAACCAAAAATCCCCAAAAACCGGTCACTCTCTTGGAGAAAATAATTTGTGACGCTGACATGTCCCATCTCGGAAAGGGCAATTACTTCAAAAAAAATGCATTACTGCGGCAGGAATTTGAACTAAGCAGGAGGAAATTATACAGCGAGGTGGAGTGGTGGGCACTGAACAAAGATTTTTTTCAGGAGCATAACTACTTTACAACATATACACTTAAACAATATAACGTCCAAAAAATGCAGAATTTAACCACCATTAATAATCTATTAAAAAGAAGTGAAGAAAAAGCAAAAGCTTTAACTACTCTTGAAATAACATGAAGGATGCCGAATTTTTCCGGCAATAAGCATCATATTTGCTCAGACTATGATGAGTAATATTTGCTTAATAAATTATCTATTGAAAGAAAACCTTTATCAAAGAAGAAAATACATACACTCATCAAAAGCATAGTGGCCTCTTCTAGCAAAGAAAGTAATCCAATTCTTCTGCTGGCATCGGTAAAACAACCGCAGTTTATATCAAGACCCTTTATCATTGCAGAAAAAGCACAAAAACTAAAAATACAAAGACATAAAAATATGATTATGTTGCCACTTTGCGTTCTAAAGCCGTTAAGCAACAATAATCCAGCAATCATCTCTACCCAAGGGAGTAAAATGGCAATTAAATTCAAGACCTTTACCGGCACAAGCTGGTAATTGGCGATAGCCTCTGAAAATTCGGCGGGATAAAGTATCTTTCCCGCAGCGGCATAAATAAACATTCCTCCCAGGATCAGCCTCAAAAGAAAAGGTGTGTACTTATTATCTATCAAATTAACTGGAAATCTGGATGACATTGAACTATTCTCCCCTTTACCGATTATTCCGCTGGATACCCCGCTTTATTCCATTCGACCCAACCACCTAAAAAAACTTGAATGTTTTTATATTGCAGGCCAATCAATTCTTCTGCAAGATGTAAACTTGCCCCACATTCTTCTCCAGCACAATAGACTACGATTTGAGTATCCTTTGGAAGCAATTTCTTCAACTTGGAATAATATAATTCAAAATGAGTTGCCGGGAAACTCAGGGCACCCTTGATATGCTTTAACTCATATTCACCTGCTCCCCTGGCATCCAGAAATATAACCCCTCCCTGGTCAAATTTTGCTTTGGTCTCCACCAGGCTGAAAGACGGTATATTTTTCAGAGCGTAAAGCTCGGCCTTTGAGGGTGTAATAAAAGGGACTCTATTCACCCAAAATAAATTAAACACCACACCCATAAAGCAACTGATGCAGATAATCAAACAGATTTCTTTAACTTTCAGCCTGCTGATTTTTCCGCTATGGATTGTCTTCAATGCCATGTACTCATTCCGCCTTTCAGATTGTATATTTTCTTGAATCCGGTTTTATTCATTTTAATGCAAAACAATTCACTGATAATACCCTCGCCGCAAACCACCACCACCATTTTATCTTTGTATTTATCCATATCCTTCAGGCCATTGGGTAAGTTATCCTTTGAGATTGCTCCTTTTATATGACCCTTCTTGAAAAATTTTTCAGGGCGAATATCTAAAATAACAACATCTTCCCCCCGGGCCAATACTTCCTTAAGCAGAAAGGGACTCATTTCCTGACAATTGGAATAACTAAAATAAAAAAGAGAACTCAATATCGCCACATTAAGAATTACAACAAAGCTTATGGTAAACAACAATTTAAATTTTCTTTTTGTTTCCGGATGTTCGGCCATTATGTACACTAAAGCAATTATAGCAAACACAGCGGCAATAAAAGAAAAAAGGAGCGGATTGACATGAAATTGGTTAAGAATCGTCTTGTGCACAAAATGAGGCGACAGTTTAGTAAAATGAGAAGCTATAATAAATCCGAAAGCCCCCATCCCGAC
>JAGGWL010000346.1 GCA_021157555.1 Deltaproteobacteria bacterium
AAACTGATCTCGGACAGGGTGTTAAAACATTTGTAAAGGCGATTAATATTGCAGGACTGCCTTTGCTTGTAGTTTTATTTGGAATCATCATATGGTTTAAAAGGGCTGTCAGGAAGAAACGAATTAGCATGATATTTAATAAATAAATAAGGAACTGGCTCGTCATGAAACAATATAAAAAAAATATAATCCTCATAGCGCTGATAATAGTTCTCTCTTTATATGTGGTTCTGCATAAAAAGGATCGAACAAATTACAAACTACCTGATATTCCGGATATATCAGAAAAAAATATAACAAAGCTTGAAATAGCCGCAATAACCTCAAGTATTATTTTAAAAAAAAAGCAGGTAACTGGTATATTGATCCGGAAAATTATCTTGCAGACAATAATAAAGTTAACAGAATGCTTGGCACTCTCAAGGATATCAAAGTAACAGCCCTTGTTTCCCAGTTGAAAAATTATAATCTTTATGATTTGAATGATGAAAAAAAAATCACTATTAAGGCATGGAATAAAGAAGAGTTGAAACGCATGGTTGAAATAGGAAAAACCGCCTCATATTATCGGCACACATTTATCAAACTTGAAAAAGACGGTCCGATTTATCATGCAGCAGGTGATTTTCGAAGCAGCTTTGATCTAACAAAAAATAATTTAAGAGATAAGCTGGTATTATCATTTAAAAAGGATGAAATACGCAGCATTAATATCCACAAAGGCAGTGCAAATATTGCATTAGCCTTGAAAGATCTTGAATCTGAATTAAAACCCATGGAAGATAAGGAGGAAAAAAATAAAGCACAAAAAGAGGAGGTTGAGCATAAACCAACAGCTAAAGTCTGGAAGACTACTGATGATAAAATATGTGTAAAATCAAAGGTAGATGAGCTTCTTGGCAAACTCTCCAAGCTTGAATGTAAACAATATATAAATAATAAAAATAAGGATGACTTTAAAGATCCTGTTTTTAGTATCAAATTAAAAGGAACAAATGAGAAGAAACTTTTGATTTTTCCCATGCAGAGGAAGGATGCAACCGAATATCCCTGCATATCCTCTACAACAGAATATCCATTCTTTCTCACAAAAGGCCAGGCTGAAAATATTATGATAGATTTTAAAGAAATAGTTGAAACAAAAGTTGAGAAATAATTGGTATTATCCGTTGACACTTTCGAAACAATAATAGAACACAGATGTGTCGGCCTGTTCGGGGAACCTGCCTATATCGCTCAGTTATAATTTTATTTTATGGATAAGGCTAATATGCGAATTTCCAAATGGTTTTCATCAATGCCGGCGCGCTCTTCAATTCTTGGATTTCTGATTCTTATTTTTATCGGAACTGCATTGTTAATGCTCCCGGTTTCATCTGCAACCGGTCATCAAAGCCTTGGATTTGTTGATGCCGTTTTCACATCAACTTCCGCAAGTTGTGTCACAGGACTTGTTGTTGTAAATACCGGAACTTATTTAAGTAAATTTGGTCAGATAGTGGTACTTGTGCTTATTCAGGTCGGAGGGCTCGGCATTATGACGATGTCTACCCTTTTTATTTTGATGGGTGGAAAAAAACCAGGTTTTACAAAACGAATTATCCTTCAGGATACTTTTACCAACAGTAAAGATTATAGTATATATTCCATTTTAAAATATGTTCTGGTTTTTACACTTATAATAGAAGGGATTGGAGCGGCATGTTTGTTTTTTCGTTTTGTTCACGCAACATCATTACAGGAAGCATTTTACCTTTCAATCTTTCACTCCATTAGCGCCTTTTGCAATGCAGGATTCTCTTTATTTTATGATAGTTTTACTCGTTATAATCAGGACTGGATATTCAATCTTGTTATTTCAATTCTGATAATAAGCGGAGGCATAGGTTTTCTGGTGCTGGCTGAGGTGAGGCGTCAATTCCCTTTTAAACGCAGAACATGGTCGAGATGCAGCCTGCACACTAAAGTTGTATTATCTTCAACCATAATTCTACTTGTTGTCAGCACCTTGATAATTTTATTAATGGAATGGGATAACACTCTTGCCTCCCTTTCCATCCCCAGTCGTTTGCTGGCTGCTTTTTTTCAAGGTGTAAGTGCCAGAACTGCCGGTTTTAACAGTATCCCTATTGGAAATATGGCAAATGAAACACTGTTTTTTTTAATTTTGTTAATGTTTATCGGCGCTTCCCCGGGTTCATGCGGAGGAGGTATCAAGGTCACAACATTTACTGCCCTTATTGCTCTTGGGAAATCCCGCCTTTTCGGATATGAACGTACATCTGTTTTTAACCGCACAATTCCGGAGGAAAATATAAGCAAAGCAATCAGCATTTTGCTGATAAGTGCTGTTGTTGTTACCATTGCAATTATGGCAATTTTAATGACAGAATTGGGGGAGGCGGCTCATCCTGTCAGCAGAGGCAAATTTCTGGAATTGGTGTTTGAAGTTATCAGTGCTTTTGGTACAGTCGGACTCTCTACAGGAATTACGAATGGACTTTCTACGGCAGGTAAGATAATTATTACTTTTGTAATGTTTATCGGTCGTCTCGGGCCTCTTGTAGTAGCACTGGCCGTAAGTCGCAGGCCTGATAAGTCACAATATTATTTTGCAGAAGAAAATATAATGGTAGGGTAGGGGCAGTTTTTATGAAAAAATTTGCAATAATAGGTCTTGGAAAATTTGGACATTATCTGGCGACCGGTTTGTATGAAAAAGGTCATGAAGTTCTGGCTCTGGATAAAAAGCCCAGCTCTGTTCAGGCAATCAAGGATCTTGTAAGCCAGGCCGTAGTCGCAGATGCCACAGACAAGCATGCTCTTGAACTTCTTGGTATCCATGAAATGGATTCTGTAGTAGTCTGCATAGGTTCATTGAGTAATTCGATTCTTGCAGTATTCAATCTTAAGGATCTTGGTGTAGAAACTATATTTTCAAAGTCGATTAGTGAAGCCCATGAGAGAATACTCTACAAAGTTGGAGCAACGGAAGTTTTTTTTCCTGAAAAAGATACTGCCATATCTCTTGCAGAAAAAATGCATAATCCCAACATGCTTGATTATTTACCTTTTTTAGAGGATTATAGTATAATAGAGTTTGCTGTGCCAAATAAGTTTATAGGTAAATCATTACAGGAGGTTAACCTGATTAACAAGTTTGGCATACTGATTATAGCAATTAAAGAAATCGTTCCGGAACGATTAAATCTTATCCCTAAAGGAAATTTTATATTAAAAGATAGTGATATCATGATTTTGTTAGGTGATAATGAAGCTTTTGAAAAATTAAGAAAAATTGGTCAATAGCATCAGCTTCCAAATAGGA
>JAGGWL010000054.1 GCA_021157555.1 Deltaproteobacteria bacterium
AAAGTAAAATAAAATTGGTTAAAGATGGCTCTAAATTCCTGTTGATCATTATGAGGATTGCTACCCTGTACTCACCCCTGAAAATCTTTATGCCGACAAGTCTTGCTTTTTTCTCTCTGGGACTTTTATGGTATCTCTACTCTTATTTTATAATAAATAGCGGCTTTCCCAAAATGTCTCTGCTACTTTTTATGACTTCGGTCATTATCTTTATGCAAGGTCTATTGTCAGAGCAGATTTGTCAGATGAGATATGATAAAAGTGGATGATTGCTATGTTATGTGGTTTTACATGTAATATAAGTTTGTTTTCTAAGCCACTTTTTCATGCCTTACATGGAGGATCTAAAGCATGCGGAAAAATGTGTTAGTTTTAACTACTTGTTATCCTCTTTCAGATACAGATATTTCGGCGATCTTTCTTAAGTCTTTGTATGAAGCGATGGCAAAAGTGGTAAAGATCAGGATTACGATCCTCGCAGCTGATCATGAAGATGTTGATTCTGATTTTGATGATAAACTGGTTAAACAAGGATTGAAGGTAAAACGATATCGGTATTTTTTCCGCAGATGGCAGACTTTGTTGTATGGGGATGCAGCCTTATCTAACCTTAGGAAGAACTCATTCTCCGCATTTTTACTTATCCCTTTATTGTTGTCACTATTCATTTATAGTATATTTGAATTAGCTCATGGTAAGTATTCACTCATCCATGCTCATTGGTCTTTACCAACCGGTTTAGTTGCAGTTATATTAGGAAAGCTTTTTCATATGCCAGTCATGGTTACTTCCCATGGTGGAGATATATATGGTTTGCACGGAAATGTTAGCAGAATGTTGCAAAAGTGGGTTTTTTCAGAGGCTGAAATGGTAAATGCGGTGAGTCAACCGGTAATGAAAGAAATTAAATTATTAGCTCCGCGATCGCATGTGATAGTTAAATCAATGGGCGTTGATGATGATCTTTTTTCTCCAGTAAGTGATGCAAAAAAGCAGCTTGGCATAGCAGATGATAGCAAGGTCTTGCTTTTTGTTGGTCGTTTTTCAGAAAAAAAGGGGGTGGAATATTTATTAGAGGCAACTGAAATTATTAAACAAAAAATAAATAACTTCCAAATATTATTGATAGGCAAAGGAAATCTGGAAAAAAAGATCAGGGAAATAATAGGCGAAAAAAAACTTCAGGGGATAGTGAAGGTGTTGGGGGTGGTAGAAAACGCGAGACTGCCAATTTACTATTCTGCAGCTGATCTACTGGTTGTGCCTTCAGTAGCCGATGTGGGGGGACAAGAGGGTCTACCGGTAACCATTATGGAAGGACTACTTTGCGGAAGAAAAATTGTGACTACCAAGGTTGGAGGAATTGTAGAATTATCCGAACTGAAATCCATATTTTTTTCTGAACAGAAAAATGGGGAAAATCTTGCAAAAGTAATTTGTAACGCGCTGGAAGATAAAAATATTTTGCCAAATGAGTCCAGAGAAGAAGGAATGCGTTTTTCAATTAATAAAGTTGCCGCTGATTTTATTGGTTATTATGAAGAATTATTGAAGTGATGCATTATGATCAGAAGGCTGAAGCAGTTGTCAATATGAAGGTTTTTCAAATAGATTTTGATTCCATGATGAAAGTTCTCCTCTATATTCCGGATAATAAGTTGTATTATGCTGAATATTTTCAAAAAGAATATGGAGAACATTTTTCCCAACTTTGTTTTGATAAAGGCATGATCAACGACGAGGATTTTGACATCTTTGTTTATGTTGATACTATGATGCAAGCGGAAGGATGTAAAAAATACCGCCGTTTAATCGGGAAGGTATTTCCATTAACGTATGCTTGGGGTTTCAGAGATGGGAACCATAGAAAAGTAAACCTTTATTATCGCTCCAATTACTTCCGTTATTTTTTAAGGTCGTACTTGCCAATAAACCTGCATACGTTTCTTCTTGAGCCTCTGATGTATTATATTGGCTTGCTGAGGGGTTTTACCCTTTTACATGCTGCATCGGCGGATAATCACGGTCAGGGTTTGGTTATTTCTGCCCAATCAGGGTGTGGAAAGACGAGCACAGTGTTTAAATTGATTAGAAGTGGTTGCGGATTTTTAGGTGATGATCTAGTGTGGGTTTCGGAAGAGGGTGATCTTCTTCGTTACCCGAGGTTAATTCACTTGTTTTCCTATGTATTGCAATATAGTAGTTTTTTAACATTACCGTGGAAACTGCATATTTATTTAAAAGTAAAAGATTTTCTAAGACAAATCATTGAATTTATTATCGGTGAGCAGTTTAATATTGCAACGCGCGTGGATATAAAGGATTTAATGAATTCAGTTGATATTGTAAATCGAACTGTCTTAACCGGTTTTTTTTTCATGCGTAAAGAGTCCGACGTGTTGGTTGAAAGCATTGATGACTCCAATCGACTTGCCAGTATTGACAGCATTATGGAAGTTAACGAACCCATGGATAATTTGTTCAAAAATTTTTTTGAAGATGATGAATCTTTACGGATAACAGTTAGGAAGAGACAAGAAAAATTGTTGAACACAATTCTCCATAATTCTAAAGCTTTTATGATTAATCGGGAGCTAGTGAAAACGGAGGTTGAGCCTTTGTTGTGGTTACTGGATAATGAATAATTCTATCTGGAGGAAGCTTTCCTACCTCATTTTGTTCTTTATAGGAATATTTTACCTTTACTTTTATCATTCATATTTAGCAATCCTGAAAAGTTTAACAGTTGGGTATTTCGTAATTATTTCTGTTTTATCTTTTGGCACTTTTCTTTTTCTAGCGATTCAATTTAAATTTTTAGTAGAGATATTTTATCTGAATTTGGAGTTTAAGGAATGGTTTGGCTTGACGGTTATAAATACCATGATAAGTTATTATACTCCTGCTAGGGGTGGATTGATTGCTAGAGCATATTACCTTAATCGCAAGTATGATTTACCATATTCCAAATATATGTCATTGCTGGGAGGAAGTTATACTATAAACTTTTTTGTAGCTTCACTTGGAATAATATTTTTTTCTTGTTTTTCTGCCTTTCACAGCGGTGTTTGGAATTTGAAAATTCTTGGAGTGGGAATAGGACTTTTGATAGGGACAATAATTTTTAGTATATTACTCTTCATAGGTTGCTCTCGTACTATTTCTTTTAAAACAGGAAGAATTTTCAATATGATAAATAATTTCATGGATGGGATGAACCTGTTTAGAAAACATCCATTCATGGTACTTAAAATATCTTTTGTGCAGTTTTGTTTAATTTTTATCATGGGGGGGAAATTATACTGGTCCTTTAAAGCGGTAGGTCGATCGGTAGCTTTGATAGATATTTTGGTTATTCAATCCTTGGTAGTTTTTTCCATGGTTATTTCTATTACTCCTGGCAATCTAGGGATTAAAGAAGGCATAATTGGTTTATTTGCCAGCCAGTTGGGAGTTCCTTTTGCAGATGCAATTATGGCAGCATCAGTTGATCGGGGGATTTCCATGCTGATAACTTTTTTTCTTGGTATGAGTTATAGCAAGATATTGATTGATAATAAATCTAGATGAAGGTTGATCCATGGCATCAAAAAGAGCCTTTCCGAAAAACAGGGTCAGAGTAAAATTAAATTCTGAAGTCAACTCAGGAGGATCATAGATTTTTTCACAGATTGTTTTACTATTGTTCATGGTATGGTTTTTTGAGTTCTTGTAAGATTGTCAGTCCCGCGCAAACTGGAATTGGAGTCAATTTTTTAGTGATCCTTCTTTATTCCAAGAAGGGTTGGCAGTGTGGTCAGGGCTTTCCCAGTTGGGATAAGGTTGATATTATCTACGAATATCTCTTTGTCCCCACCATAAAACAGGAATAGGGTCGCCTGCGGATAATCATGGGCAAATAATTTTAGCCCTCTCAGGTCTTTTGTCCGAATTTTTGCTGCTCTTTTTACTTCTATGGCGATTAGACCATTTTTACCATAAAGAACAAAATCGACCTCGTGGCCGGTTGATGTGTGCCAATAATAGAGTTCGAACTTAAGCCTAAATAGATCATTTACGGCTCTTAATTCTTGAAATACCAAGGTCTCAAGGGCGGAACCATCAATTTCCTCAGGGCTGTCCAGAGGGCCTTTTGGCCGTATAGCTCTGTAGACCCCAGCATCAAAAAAGAAAAATTTTGGGTGTGCTCCTAACCTTCTTTTTGCCCGTTTACTGAATATTGGGATTCGATGAGCCAGCAGAAGATCTTCGAGAATGTAGAAGTATGCTTCGACGAGCTTGCGATTAGACTGGCACTCTCTCGCCACCTCAGAGATGTTAAGAATTGAGGCCTGAGAAAAGCTGGCAGCTTCGAGAAACCGGGCAAAAGTTTGCAGGTTTCTAGTTAACCCCTCCTGTTGAACTTCTTCTCGCAGGTAAGTCTGTATATAGCTTGTGAGATAGTCGCCGGGGTCCGGTTCTGAGAAAATTGCCGGGAGATGCCCAAATTTCAAAGATTTTGATAAAGAAAAATCACCTCCGAGTTCACCAGCGGTTAAAGGATACATGAAACGAGTCAAAGCTCGGCCTGCCAATAAATTTACGCCTCTGTCTCGTAATTTCCTGGCACTTGACCCGGTTAAAACAAACTTTATTTTTCTTTCCTCAATCAGCCGATGGACTTCATTGAGTAATTCCGGCACTCGTTGTATCTCGTCTATGATCAGCCAATCATCAAAATGGGGGGGGATAAGTTCCTCCAGTTTTGAAGGTGAGGCCAAAAGTGAATTGTAGGTTTTCGATTCCAGAAGATCAATTCTTATTCCGGTTGGAAATTGATGTCGTAGCCAGGTAGTTTTGCCGGTGGCCCGGGGGCCAAAGAGAAAAAAGCTTTTGTTAACCGGTATATTTATGATTCTGGAGTACATATCTCCATATTACATAGTTTTTTGGAAAAATCAAGTATAAAAAGTAAGAAAAGTGGAGCAAATTTATTTTTTTATTTAAGGGGTTTCCCGGCTAATATTCTATAGCCTTTATATCCGTTTGGTTGAAATTGTCTCCTTTGAACAGTAGGGATTCACCGCTGTACTTGGCGAGGGCGTTAGAACAGCAATCGCCAATATTTAATTTGGCCGGTTGTCCAGATCCGGCAGGGCATTACAGCATCGTCCAGCGATTAAATTTGTATCGCCATAGTCAATAGTGTTGTTTTACCGGAATAACCCCCCGCACTCCGCCCCGAGGATTTTCCATATCTCCCTGACGTCTGGGGATAAGATGGATGTGGCTGTGAAAAATGCTTTGCCCGGCGTCATATCCACAGTTTATGCCGATATTAAACCCGGTAATCGTGGCATCCTGATGCAGCAGTTCAGTTGTCAATTGCTGAATAAGCTGCCAGGCTTCCGTCATTTCAGCGGTGGTAAGGTCCAAAGGATTAATGATATGTCGATAGGGAATGACAAGGCAGTGCCCGGCAGTAACCGGATTGCGGTCTTCAATAACGTAAAAACGAGCACTTCTTTGTCGAATCATCAAGGTTTGCGGGTTGCAGAAAATGCAGCCTGGTTGTTTGTCCGGTAAATTCATTTCTGTTATGTATCCCAGCG
>JAGGWL010000066.1 GCA_021157555.1 Deltaproteobacteria bacterium
CTTCGTGGTAGAAAAGAGAAAGGCTATTATGAATAAACTCAAAGTAATGACGATTCTGGGCACACGGCCTGAGATTATACGGCTTTCGTGCGTTATGGCGATATTGGACAAATATGTTGACCACAAAATAGTTCATACCGGCCAGAATTATGACTACGAACTGAATGAGATTTTTTTTAAGGAATTGAATGTCCGCAAGCCCGACTATTTTTTAGAGGTTGATCATAGTTCACTGGGCGCTGTCATGGGGAACATTCTTATCTCAATTGAGAAGGCGCTGGAAAAAGAAAGGCCTGATGCTGTTTTAATATTAGGCGATACCAACAGCTCTATTGCCGGTATAATGGCTAAACGGATGAAGATTCCTATCTATCACATGGAGGCAGGCAATCGCTGTTTTGACCTCAATGTTCCTGAGGAGATCAACAGAAGGATTATCGATCATATCAGCGATTTTAATCTCGTCTATACAGAACACGCCAGACGTCATTTGCTGTCTGAAGGCCTGCCCCACCGCCGTATTTATCTTACAGGTTCACCCATGAAGGAAGTTCTTTTGGCTCACATGGACAAGATTCAATCTTCAAAGATTTTGGAACAACTCGGATTAAAAAAAGATGGCTATTTTATTGTCAGCATTCATCGGGAAGAAAATGTAGATAACAAGGAAAATCTCGGTTTGCTCTTGCGTTCTTTGAATCTGGTTTGTGAAGAGTATGGGCTTCCTGTGATCGTTTCCACCCATCCAAGGACAAGAAAACGCCTGGAGGCGTTAACTGAAGCAAGGCTGCATCCCAATACCCAGTTTTTGAAACCATTTGGATTTTTTGATTATAACCATCTTCAGGTGAATGCCTTTTGTGCTGTTTCAGACAGCGGCACGATCAGTGAAGAATCTTCCATACTTTCATTTCCGGCAATTACTGTCAGAAACGCTATGGAAAGGCCGGAAGCTCTGGACACAGGGAATATTATACTTACGGGCTTGAATTCTGATACGATTGTACAGGCAATTAAAATGGTGACTGAAGAAAAAGAACTCCAGAGCAAACATCCTATCCCAATGGAATATGATATTGAAAATGTGTCCAAAAGAGTTGTCAAACTGATTATTGGGACGGCAAAATTGAGTAATATCTGGGATGGGATAACTTAAATTGAACCAGAAGGTATTCCCCAAAATGAGCATTATGGTAAGAGATGAAAAAAATAATAATGTGCTGATAATTACAGAACGTTTTTATCCTGAAGAATTTGGGATTAATGATTTAGCACAGGCTTGGCAAGCTGAAGGCTATAAGGTAGCCATATTAACGCAAGCTCCCAGTTATCCTTTTGACAAGGTGTATGAAGGCTATAAAAACAAACTTTTTCAGAGGGAAACGTGGCAAGGTATTAAGATTTATAGAGTTTTTTCCTTGATGGGTTATAAAAAAGGTGTGCTCTTAAAAGTTTTGAATTATTTGTGCTTTGCTTTTTTTGCATCTTTAGTATCCCTGTATATAGGCAGGAAATATAAAAGGGTTTTTGTTTATCATATTGGCCCCTTAACACAGGCCATTCCAGCAATACTTATTAAAAAGATTTTTGGATCCAAATTTTTTATCTGGACTTTAGATATATGGCCGGATACAGTTTATGCGTATGGATTTAAGAGAAAAGCATTTTTAAGAAAATTGCTGGATTTGTTCGTGAAAATTGTTTACAAAAACTGCAAAATAATTTTTATATCCTGTAAAGGATTCAAACAGAAAATACTAAAATATGCTCCAAATGCCAGAATAATATTTTCTCCTCAATGGCCTCCTGATAATTTGAATTTCGATAGCGTAAAGCCCTGTGAGTTGTTAAAAGGTGATTTTAATTTTACATTTGCGGGCAATATCGGAAAAGTTCAGAATCTGGAAAATGTGATCAGAGGTTTTGCGTTTGCAGTAAAATCCAATAACCAGATAAAATTAAATATAATTGGTGATGGTTCAAACTCGAATACTCTGAAAAATATTGTAAAAAAAGAGAATGTTGCAAATGTTTATTTTTGGGGAAGAAGACCATTAAAGGAAATGCCCGCATGGTTTGAGGGCAGTGATGTTTTAATAATATCTCTAATCGATGAGCCAATATTTTCTTTAACAATACCCGCGAAATTTCAGGCATATCTTGTATCCGGAAAACCAATATATTGTGTAATGAAAGGAGAAGTTGCTGATTTAGTAAAAAATAACAAAATTGGTTTCGTTGCACAACCAAATAATATTAACGACATAAAAGCAGGGTTCAAAAAATTTTTAAGTACGCCAAAACAAGAGTTGCAGGCATTTGGCAGTAATATGAATTTACTCTTGAACAATGAATATGACCGCAATAAAATCATACAGCAAATGACAGAACAAATTTTCCTTAAGCCAGATTAAAAAAAAGAAATATTTTGAGAAGTATAAGGGGATGGACAAAGAAATTTATCTGTTCGGTGTTGAGTATGCTGCATAAGGGTTGAACCAAATCAATGAAAAATATCTTTATAACAGGCGCTAATGGATTTATTGGAAGATCACTTTGTAAAAGGCTGCTGGCGAAAGGCTGTCAGGTTCGCAGGGCTGTTAGGGGTGCAACTCAAATGACGATGTTGCCTTCAGATGTTGAAACGGTAATGGTCGGTAATATTGATCTGAAAACTGATTGGAGCAAGGCGCTTAACGGGATTGATGTAGTTGTTCATCTTGCAGCAAGAGTGCATGTTATGCACGATAATATTGCTGATCCTTTGGCGGAGTTTCGCAAGGTAAATACGGCGGGTACTTTGAATTTGGCTCGGCAGGCTGTGGCGTCTGGGGTTAAGCGGTTTGTATTTATCAGTTCGATTAAGGTGAATGGGGAAGGGACGGGGCAACGGAAGGCTGTTTTTACTGAAAGGGATGTTCCTTGCCCAAAGGATCCTTATGCGGTTTCAAAATGGGAAGCTGAACAGGGTTTGTTGAAAATTGCTGAAGAGACAGGGCTTGAAGTTGTTATTATTCGACCGCCTCTGGTTTATGGGCCTGGGGTTAAGGCTAATTTTCGTTCCTTGATTAAGTGGGTGCGAAAAGGTGTTCCGCTGCCATTGGGCGCTGTACATAATAAACGTAGTTTTGTTGCTTTGGATAATCTGGTGAGTTTTATTATATACTGTTTTGATCACCCTAAAGCTGCAAATGAGGTGTTTTTGATTTCTGATGGCAAGGATCTATCGACTACTGAGTTATTACAAAAAATAGCGCTTGCCTTTGGAAAGCGGTCTTTTTTGTTGCCTGTGCCTGTTGGTTGGATGACCTTTGTGGCAAATATGCTGGGCAAAAGAGATGTTGCAGATCGTCTGTTTGGTTCATTGCAGGTGGATAGCTCTAAGGCACGGGATCTGTTGGGATGGAAGCCTGTTGTTTCTATGGATGAGGGGTTAAATCCACAGATTAGGCAAAAAAATAAAAAGCGCCTAATGTAATCTATGCATAAATTGATTTTATATTTTAGTTCTGTGGTTTTAGGCGGGGCTGGCGCCTGGCTTGTCACCAGATGGGGCAGTGGTTTTGGACTGTTAGACAAATCCAATGATCGGAGTTCTCATGATGGAGTTGTTCCAAAGGGCGGCGGGATTGGTATTCTGGCCGCTTTTTTGCTGGCAGCATGGATGTTGGGGCTTCCGGTATTATTTTGGATGTGCGCTGGGCTGATTTCTCTTCTGAGCCTTTATGGTGATCGCAGAGAAATCCCTCCCAAGGTTCGGCTGAGTATTCAGCTTTTGGGAAGTGTTGGTCTGTTGTTTGGCCTGTTTTATTGGGAAGGCCGGGGAGTATCTGTTTACCTGCTTATACTTTTTTTTGCTGTATTTGTTGCAGGAACAGCGAATTATTATAACTTCATGGACGGAATTAATGGAATTGCCGGAATTACCGGGGTTGTGGGATTCGGGCTTATTGCCTTATTCGCGGTTTTCTCCGGCGGGCATGATTCTCTTATTAGCCTTTCCGTCTGTATAGGTTTGGCATGTATGGGTTTTTTGCCTTTTAATATGCCGAAAGCCCGTGTGTTCATGGGGGATGTGGGGAGTGTTCTTTTAGGGTTTGTGTTTGCAGGGCTGGTGGTTGGACTATCTTATAGTGTGAATGATTTTGTGGTTCTTTGTGCCTTTCTTTTTCCTTTTTATGCGGATGAGTTGACAACCTTGTATGTGAGACTGCGGGATGGGGACAATCTGCTGAAGCCGCATCGAAGGCATCTTTATCAGCTTTTGGCAAATGAGATGAGGGTTGATCACTGGAAGGTTTCTGCGGTATATGGGGTTTTGCAGTTAATGGTGGGAATCGGGGCTTTGGCTCTTCGCGGGTATGGAAAATTTATGCTTGTTGTTTTTTTGAGTTGTTGTTTTACGGGGTTTGCTCTGGTATCATATTTTGTTAGAAGAAGCTTAGGAACGAGGACAAAATAACTTCCCCAACTATGCATCACAGCTTCAGGCCATCTTTGCCCGATATCAAATCACAAAAATATTGAAATAGCTTGCTATTCCTTCAACTTTTGTGATTTGAGATCGAACAAACCTAACCTAAATCTGTGCGCCTACTTGTGGAAGTTATTTCGTCCTCGTTCCTTAACGAAGCTTTAAGCAAACAATTCCTAATCAGGCGTTATTGCGTGGTTCCCACGCTGAAGCATGGGAACCATAAAGACGCTATTTATTGATTTAACTGATCATCTATTGGTCTTCTACACTAATCGTGTAGACACCTTTTTTTATCCAGCCGGATGACAAGTTAGTAATGTCGTTGGCGAAAAGATATAAATTCTTTGTGCCTTTAAAAGCTGAATTAGGTGTTATATACCACCTTATATTAATGTTATTGCCATTCTTTTCCACCGTTGTTTGGGAACAATCAAGCTCACCCTGTTTATTGGAAATAATATACGAAGCCCCGGGAGCATATCCTCCAAGCCACTTTTTCCCTAAATCATCTCGTAAATAGAGTTTGTTTATTGCTATGTTATAGTATACATATATTGATTTTCTGCCGAGTACTTTTTTATTGATTAAAAATTTGATTATTTCTATATTATCTGCTCCGTTATCATCCGAATAAACTGTTTCGAATATTTGTGGTTCTCCTGCTATACTGCTTCCCGATGAAGGGGTTATTGAATCACATACAGGTGCCGCGGGTGAGGAGGTGTTTGGTATTATTTTTGATACTTCTGCGGAATACCCGCTTTCATTTCCGGAGGTATCGACTGCTGTTACAGCAAAATAATATGTTTTGCCTTCATCAAGCCCCTCAATTGTGTAATTTATTGCTGTGCCCACAGATTCTGCTTGCTCGTATGAACGGGGTGATGTCCCGTGGTATACCTTGTACCCTGCCAAATCCGCGTCATTATTTGCCTGCCAGTTTATTGTGGCCGTATTTGTTAAAGCATAACATACTGATATGGAAAATAAAATAATTATAAAGAAAGGTATTAATAATGCTTTTTTCATTTTAATTGCCTCCAAAAATGGATGAAAATGTATAGAAAATTTATTTTAAAATTAACGCAAAGTATATGCCATATAAAGCATAATATTTATTTATTTTTTTGAGGTATGATATATTAATTATTTATCTTATTGATAATAATAACTATTTCCAGTTTTTTTAGACGAGTATTTAGAGAGATTAGGGAACGGAGGATATTTCAAGTATCAGATATTAGTTCTTAATGTGTATGAAATATTGAACACTATTCTATAATCAAATATACTGTGGTTAAAATCATTTTTCTGGAGCATGGAGAGTTTTCCAAAGTAGGGGCGATCCTTGTGGTTGCTCAACATTGCGTAATCAATTTGTAATCGGGCAGGCACAGAGGCCTGCCCCTACTTGTGGCAGTTATTCCGTCCTCGTTCCTAAACTATTTTGAAGGATGCCAAATTTTTTAATTACAAGAAATCGGAAACTTTAATGCCTTTTATTTGCAGAGAAATTATCAAGTTACTATTGTGGTTGAGATACCGTATAACGATTAAGGGTATCCATCATATAGCCGCAAGAGGTACCAAAGGAATTCTCTTTTTGCCTAATCATCCGGCTCTGATTGATCCTGTTATTCTGAATGCTTATTTAAATAAAAAATTTAAACCAAGGCCTATTGCATATGAAAGCCAGATTAACCGGCCGGTTATTCGTTCCCTTGCCATGGCTGTCCGGGCGCTTTCTATTCCGGACATGGTTACCGCAGGCGCCAAAGGCAGCGATAGAATTAAAAAGGTTTTGGGAATTGCTGTGTCCGCCTTGCAGGAGGGAGATAATATTCTGCTGTATCCTGCCGGGCATCTTACTGATAGTAAATTTGAAAATATTGGCGGCAACAGTGGTGTTGAGACAATTTTAAATGCTGCGCATGATACTCGCGTGGTGCTGGTACGAACAAGTGGCTTGTGGGGCAGCAGCTTCGGGCGTGGAAACGGCGAGCATGTAAGGCTTTCCAGTGTACTTTTCAAAGCATGCAAATCTTTAATATTAAACGGAATAGTTTTTGGGCCTCGGCGCAGGGTAATGATTGAGCTTTATGAACCTGATGATTTTTCGCGCCATAAAGGTAAAGCCGCTATCAACAAATATCTGGAATTTTTTTATAATACCGACGTTTCTCCGTGTACCTATATCCCTTATACTATATGGGAAAGAGGAGGTGCTCGCCAATTTCCAGAGCCTGAACAAAAAAAAATAGATGGAGAGATATCGGCTGTACCCGATGCTACGCGAAAAACGGTTATCAATTATCTCAAAGATCTGACAGGTATTGACAAAGTAGATGACAGCTTCCGTCTTGCCAATGACCTGTGTATGGACAGTCTTGCAAGGGCAGAACTTATTGTATGGATCGGCCAGGAATTCGGGTTTGCCCAGGGTGATACCGATTCTATGCAGACAGTTGCCGATTGTTTGCTGGCAGCATCCGGACATGCCATATCATCAGGTTCCAAAACTCTTGAACCGGTACCAAAAAAATGGTTCAAAAATAAAAAAAGCGGTCTGGCATTTGTTCCTGAAGGGGATAAAATTACAGATGTTTTTTTGCATCAGTTTCATAAAAATCCCGGCAGTATCGTTATTGCCGATCAGGCTGGAGGTACTAAAACCTATCGCCAGATAGTAACCGGGATTCTTGCACTGCAATCCAGGCTCCGAAAAATTGCAGGGTCGCGCATCGGTATCATGCTGCCGGCTTCCGCCGGAGCATGTATAGTCTATCTGGCTGTTCGTTTTTCCGGCAAGATACCTGTCATGATCAACTGGACAGTGGGAGATCGAAGCCTGAGCCATTGTCTTGGCCTGGTAGATGTTGAATATGTACTTACGTCCAAAATTCTTACAGCGAATATTGAAAACCAGGGGATTTCTCTCGAAAGTATAAAGGAAAAATTTATTTTTCTGGAAGATATTGGATCAGACTTGACCAAAGTTCAAAAAATATCAGCCCTCATAAGGAGTTATTTTTTTAATGGAGCTTTGCGAAAAGCAGAAATTCCGGATACTGCGGTTATACTTTTTACAAGTGGTTCAGAGAATCTGCCTAAAGCTGTCCCTTTAACCGATAAAAATCTGCTTGCAAATATCCGTGATCTTTTAAATGGGATGTCTTTGACAAATAACGATATACTGATTGGTATGCTGCCTCCGTTCCATTCATTCGGGCTGACAGGCACACTTTTAATTCCTCTATGTACCGGGCTGAAGACTGTTTATCATCCCAATCCTACCGAGGCTTTTACATTAGCCGGTATTTTAGAAGCATACAATGTCAGCATCCTCATCGGAACACCTGCTTTTCTAAACGGAATAGTCAGAGCGGCACAACCCTCCCAATTGGCGAGTCTGCAACTTGCTTTCTCGGGCGCGGAAAAATGTCCTGAGTCTGTTTATGCGGCCTTACAACAATCCTGCCCGAATTTAAAAATCCTGGAGGGCTATGGTATTACAGAATGCTCACCAGTGGTATCCTGCAACAAGCCTGATGCTCCAAAGCCCTACACCATAGGCAAGGTTGTAGATTCGCTTGATTATGCAATCATTGATACGGAAAAAGGGGAAAGGGTTGCGCCCGGGCACCAGGGGATGCTCCTGGTGAGAGGGGAGAGTATATTCAATGGATATTTAAATTATAACGGGGCTTCGCCGTTTGTGGATTTTGAAAAAAAATCCTGGTACAAAACAGGAGATCTTGTAAAGGAAGATTCCGATGGGGTTCTTACCTTTTGCGGGAGGCTGAAGCGTTTTATAAAACTTGGCGGAGAAATGATTTCACTCCCTGCCATTGAAAACGTACTGGCACAACATTTTTTAACAGAAGGAAATGAAGGCCCTGTGATGGCAATAGAGGCAACACCCAACGAGGAACATCCTGAAATCGTACTTTTTACAACGCTTGACACGGAGCGGCCGCTGATAAATCAGCAAATTCGCAACAGCGGACTCTCTCCATTACATAATATTCGCCGAATAGTAAAAATAGATTCAATTCCGTTACTGGGCACAGGCAAAATAGACTATCGTAGCCTGAAAGAATTACTTTAGAAATGAATAATCATGTAAAATTAATAATTTTCTATCTGATTCTTTGCCTTATATTTTTTACAGGTTATTTTAGTTCACCGGTTTATGCTGAAAACTGGCAGGATATAAATAAAAATGGATTTGTGCATCTTCCGCCGCTTGATCTGGATGCACCTTGCTCTGCAAACGGCGCTTTTCAATCGTATTTTGATTTTTACAACTTGAATATACCGGCTGCAAAACATTATTTCGGATCATTCAGATCAAACGGATATATCATTGCTGCCAATATTTTTATACCTGAAAAGCATAAAGCGACCCTTTTTTTAATGCATGGTTATTTTGATCACACCGGCATTTTAAAGGATACGATCCATTTTTTCGTAAAAAAAGGCTATACTGTTGCAGTTTATGATATGCCGGGACACGGGCTTTCGTCCGGTGAGCGTGTATCTATAGGAGATTTAAGGATTTATTCATCTATTCTGAATGATTTTGTGACGTTATGCCAATCACAAATTCCATCCCCTGCCCACATCATAGCTCACAGCACGGGCTGCTCTGCTGTTATTGATTTTATTCTGACTACTGAAGATGTCCCCTTTGACAAAGTCATCCTGATTGCTCCGCTTGTACGATCATATGGCTGGTATCTATCCAAAACAGGCGTTTTTATATGCAATCCCTTTTTTAAAAATATACCAAGAAAATTTGGTAAAAATTCTTCAAACAGCCATTTTCTGCAATTTGTTAAAAATGATGATCCGCTTCAATATAAAAAAGTGCCTTTGCAATGGCCCAGGGCTCTTTTTAAATGGAATGGATCAATTCAGGATTACAAAGTGTCATCCAAAAAAATATTAATCATCCAGGGAAAGCTTGATAAAACAGTAGCCTGGAAATATAATCTTAAAATTCTGAAACAAAAATTTCCGAATCTGGAAATAAAAATGATTAAAAATGGCAGGCATCATCTTTTAAACGAAAGTCCTGTCCTGCAAAAAAGAATTTTCAACCTGATATTAGCAAATATCAGGCAGCGCTCGGATAATTGATACAAATTTTGGCCATTTTTCTGCCATCTCAGGCAATGGATGACTGTCCATGGTTCTCAATTCAAGGCTGGGACCTTTCAGATTAAGTCTTACATCAGAAAATAAAGTTGTCAGATGTTCCTTAAAATAATCAAATCCAATATCATTCATTTCGTAGAGAGGTATAGAACTGTACAAGTCCTCGACACACAGGGCATGATGCACTATTCCTCTTAGCAGTCTGCCGGGGTTATTAGCTATATTATTCAGATCTATATCCGGCATCCTGCATCTTGCAGGATCAGTATTCTGCCATATATCCCGGCGTTCATCCGACATGGAAAAATCCTTGCTTTTACTTAACATGCAAAGAGTTTTATAAATAACAGGCAATTCATTTATTGACTTCAATCCTGCATGCAGGTGAACGGCCGCCGTCCCTTTCATCATTTCCCTGCCCCTGGTTCCTGATGTCTTGAAGCGTTTATGCATGAACTTATATCGTGTTCCTTCAAGACAAAGATCAATCCCCGCCCTGTTCGGTATAAAACTCGTGCAACGATATTTTATACCAAGCCTTTTAAATATTTTCCCGTTTGTTTCTGCGATCTGATTTAAAAAATCATCAAATTTTACAAAATCACTCCCCTTAATCGGAGGACTGCAAAACTCTATCTGCCCGCCAGGCTCGAATGTTATACAAAGTCCTGTATTTGAAAGAAAACCGTTACCGCTGTTTCTGAAGCCCAGCTCCGGCAGTATCAGGCAAATCTTCTCCACCTGCTTTATATTAATAATTTCTACCGGTAAAAATTCAATTTCAAAACCGAATGTAGTCTTTTTTTTACCGCTAATATTTACCTGAAGATCAGTTAAGAGGCTCTCGGTAAACATATCCAGCATTTTTTTCTGTTTTATATTCAAGTCTCGTTCGAAAAACATTAAAAATAACCATTCATAAAAATATCATACCAGAGCGTAAATACGCATATGGCAAAAACCTGGTCAGCAGCGGAAACAAGCGTTGACGGACCGACACCTTTGGCAGAAACATTTGTTATCAGACTTTTTGCAAAATCAGGATTAATTATTCCCTGTTTTTCAATCATGTTACCCAATAGTACTTTCTGTAAACATTCGGGAAGATCGTCAGGCTTGGCCAACCAATCTGCAAGAGGTATTGTAAATGGTTGTTTTACCCTGAAAGCAGCCTTCTGATCAAGGATACCTTTTCTATAAAAAGCATCACGGCAAATAAACTTGTCATGGCCTGAATCAATATTGACTTTAAAATCAACCGGAATTGTTGCGGCAAATTCTGCCAGCCTGTAGTCAAGAAACGGCGTGCGCGTTTCAAGCGAGTGATGCATCGACAGCTTGTCCAGCCTTTGTATTACATAGTCAGGAAGACGAAATCTGCTTTCCATAGCCACTGCCGCATTAATGGGATGCTCCCTGCCTGTTAAAAACGGCAAAGTATTTAAAGGAAGCCTTTTATCAACATAAGAATTGCTTCCCAGAAGTTTTTTAATCTCACCGGCAGAGAATAGAAGTTCGGTCTGGATATATCGCCTGGCAGGGTCAGATTCTCTTATTTGAAGATAACCGGCAAGTTCCGGGTACCGTTTATGCATAAGCCTGCGCCTGTCAGCAGAAAAAGAAGGATATTCAACTGCGGCCATTTCCAGAAGAAATTTTCTATAACCGCAAAAAATTTCATCAGCTCCTTCTCCTGTCAAAACAACCTTAAGATATTTACTTGCAAGCTTGCAGACCTGATATGTTGGAAGGATAGTTCCCAGTGATACAGGCTCTTCCAGCGCCCCGATTATCTCCGGCAACAGCTCTATAGATTTTTTATTACATTTGTAAGTGTGATGTTTTATCTGCCCGAAGCAATCTTGCCTTTTTTTTATGAAATCGGCAACCAAAGGGAGTTCATCATATTCAGGCTGTGAAAATGATACGGTAAAGAGCCTGATATCAGGATTTCGTTTTGCGGCCTGAACTGACACGGCGGATGAATCAATACCACCGCTTATAAAAGCGCCAACTTCAACATCTGAACGAAGACGAATATTAACAGCATCTGTAAAAAGATGGGTAAATTCTTCTTCGGCATCTTTTAAATCGACAAATTTTATTTCTTTGTCAAATCGGTAATCCCAGTATCTGACAACCTGATATGTTCCCCTGTCAAGGTCATAATCCAGATAAGAACCAGGAGGGAGTCTTTTGACACCTTTAAACATGGTATCTGTTCCAGGCAAATATCTGTAAGAAAAAAACGAAGCAAGTCCATTTACGTTTAACTCAGACACCATGCCACTGCCCTTTAAAACAGGTTTTATTTCGGATGCAAACACAAAATTACCTTTATGTTCAGTATAATAAAGCGGCTTTATCCCGAACCTGTCCCTGAATATAACAAGCCTTTTTTTCTGCGGATCAAATATTGCGCCTGCATACATACCGTTGAGAAGCTTAAGAAAATCAATCCCTTTTTTTCTATAAAGATGTAAAGCAACCTCAATATCCCCTTTGCTTGTAAAAGACTCTGAGCGGACCAGTGGCTTTAATTCGATATAATTATATATCTGTCCGTTACAGACTATTACAGATTGATCTGCAGGGCATTTAATGGGCTGCATTCCGGTTTTGAGATCCAGAATGGAAAGGCGCACAAATCCAAGACCTGCCAGCCTTTTATTGCATTGATAGACCTTTTCGTTTTGATCATCCGGCCCCCTGTGCCTTTGAATTATCCCCATCTTGTTCAGACGCATCAGGATTTCGTTTTTTGCGAGAGAGTTTGATATTATACCGTGAATTCCGCACATAGTTTTTTATTTCTTCATCAAATCCGAACATCCTGATCGTTTCAGTAAGTGGCCTGCCAAATAAAAAATCCAGGATTTCAGTATCAAGGCCGCCTCGTTCTATTATTAATTGCCGGATCTGCTTGTCATAGTTAATAATTTCAAGAACACTTTTAATAGAATCGGTTTTTTTATCACTATTATGAGTGTTTATAAAGCCTTTTATTGTATCATAAGAGCATCGCTTCTGATGTTCTTCAACCAGATTGCATAAACCGTCAATATTTGCTACTAAATCTTTCCTGACAAGCCGGTTTTTGGAATATATCCGTTCTATATCACTGGTATCCCAACACTTCAAAACCCTGCATTCTACCGGTCGACTATCATAAATTCCACAAATGCTCTTTTTATAATCAAAAAATCTGCAAATCAGAGAATTCCCCTGTCCCTTGATTTTAATTATATCCGTAACCGCAGGCTGAATTGAACCTTTGATATTATCGTTGGCCGGTTCTCCCTCC
>JAGGWL010000268.1 GCA_021157555.1 Deltaproteobacteria bacterium
AGGCTCCAAAGCTTGGAAGTCTTTCCAGTAAAAACGCCGAAAGTCCGTTTGATCTGGAAACAGATAGTTTTATCGATCCAACTGAACAAATGTTTTCCGTTCTGGAAAAACTTGTGCCTGATTTCGGCAAAGAGCTTCCTGAAGTGGTAAGGGCAGGAAGCGCGCAGGTAACCATGATGAAAAAGGCAAAACGGGCCCGGTACCTGGCGGAAAAATTTGAAAAAGCAAAATTTATTTTAGAATCCCAGCGTGAATACGGCGAAATCATTTTTAATGCCACAAACGCTGTCAGCGCAATGCCGCAGGTGCTTGGTTTGCAGTACACCGGCGCCGGTCTGTCGGCCAGGCCGAATGCTAAAGTAATAGAATATTACCGCAAAAAAAATGCGCCCGCATCACCGGCTGTAAAGGGAAAAAAAATCGGCGGGTTTAAACCAAGATCATAATTCATGGCCATGTTTCAAACCATGTTTCAAGCAAGGAGGATTAATATAATGAAAAAAATAACAGTACTTATCGCATCAATTATCTGCATCTTTGCTTCAGGATGTGCAAACATGCACAAAAAGGTTAATACAGCACCAGCTATCACACCGCAGCACTTAACCATGATTTCACAAATCGATTCTTTTAAACCTGAAGTCGCCTGCCGCCAGGCGCTTGAGGTAGTAAACGGCAATCCTTACGGCCAGGAATTCTTTGAAAAAATTTTTGCAAAGCTTGTCGAGCAAAGTAAAAACAGCGCCGCGCCTGAAAATGCCGATCTTATCTGGGACAATTTTGTGTCGCCATTAAATCAGACCGGCAAAGTGCCGCCGGATTTGGTAAAAAATCTGTGGAACTCTTATTTTTCAACACAGTTTGTCAGCCTGCCGAAGATGGATGCTATAGAGCAGTGCTGTCACAAGCTGATTGATATAAAAAAGAATATTGAAAAGGAATACAGACTCAAGCAAAAAGGTTTTGCGGCATGCAAACAGGGTAATGCTGATACTCATTTTTTAAACGCTATGTATGTTTACAATACTATCTGGGCGGTTTGCAACGAAGTTGATTAGTCGTAACCCCGTTCACGGTTTCTCGTTCCCACGCTCCAGCGTGGTAATAGCATATACCATAACGGGTTCCCACGCAGAAGCATGGGAACCCGGGAATCTTCCGATGTATAGCCTGGAGAATTGAATGAAAACTCTGTTTGCCATAATTATATCATCCGCTCTTGCTGCTGTTATCTGCCTGGCGCTTGTTTCAACAGGCATTATCAGTTTTAAAAAAAATGATACGGAACCGTTGAAAACGGAAATCAAAAAAGCGGAAGCTGTTTTTCACAAGATTCAAGATATTATGCCAAAAATACCGGCTGAAAAAACGCCTGAACCTTTGCCTGAAACAGGCATGGAAAATATTATTTTTAATAAAGCAACTGCGTTTTTGCAGTCTGCTATTGAAAAAGGGACGGCTGACATTGAAGAGCGGTTCAAAAAATTTTTAAAGGAAAAGCAAAAGCTTGATGAAAAGAACGTTCAAAGATTTTTAAAAATGAGCTTCTGGAAAAATTTCGTCACCCGGCAGAATATTAAAGAAACTGATGATTGCGATAAAATCCGCCTGGAATTTACCAGGGAAACAGAGCTGAAAAAAGCCGGGTTTGCCGCAAAAGGGATAATTCTTATGAAGCGCGAAATTGAGTCGGCTGAAAAAGAGCTTGAAAAGATTTGCGAAAAATAAGGTGGAAGGTGGAGGAAGGCAAACACTATGAGGTCAATATTTACTATTTTAATTCTTTCAATATTCTGGAGCTTTTTGTTTGTCTGTGCCGGGGTTTTCAGCGGTATGATCACGATTACCGCATCCCCGGACTGGCTGCTCCATCCCCTGGCTGCATTGTACCGGCATCTTAAGTTATCTATTGTTCCTTTTGGGGCGCTTTTTATTCTCTATTTTTATCTGATCAACAGGATTCGAAGCGAACTCGGCAAAGAAAATCCTGTTCTTTCACGGCTTACATTTTATGACCGCCTGCTTAACACAAATATTTCCATGTTCTTCGGTGTGGGCGTTATATGGACGGCCATAGGTATGGAAACAGCGCTTATGAGCGCGCTTGACGGCACAGGCGCTTCAACCGACATGACAGCCCAGGGGGTTCTGGAAAATCTTGTTAACGGAGGGCTTCTTCTGGCTCTGAGCACGACTGTTTTCGGAGGTGCCTGCGGATATATGCTGCGGCTTTTAAAAATTGTTTTTATCGGCAGAAACTGGGACAGGATTATTTTGAAAGAGGCGGATGCAAATGGATAAGATAGCGCTGCTTTGCGGTGATTCCAGCCAGGACGATCAGGTATTGGAAACAGACATTATGCGGTTTATGGCAATTATCGGGATTATTTTCTGGATAATTTTTTCCATGATCAAAAGCATGCCGTTTAAGGCTGAGGAAACATTTCCTGAAAATGAAAGCGTATCTATTCAAATACCGGAGCCGGTAAATCTCCAAAAACAAAAACCTGTTATAAAAACAGAAAAAAAGCCGGAACATAGAATAGAATCTGGACAGGAGCCCCTGCAAAAGGCTGAAATTTTTGCGCAAACCAAAACCGATAAACTACCGCTGAAAGATAAACAGCCCATGCAAAAGGGTGTGTTCATGCAGTTCCAAAGTCGCCGGGATCTGCTTTTTTTGATGGCAAAAGGCAAAGTGCGGATTTTCTGCCGCGCCCAGGCAAAGGGGTTTGACCTTTTTTTCGAGGGTTTTCCCATAGAAGATTCGGTGGTTTTCAAAAGCGTTTCAAACATTCCCGCAAGCCTGTGGGAGATTAAAACAGGAAAAGACAGGGACTATTTTATAGATATTATAAACAGATCATTTCCTGCTCTGCGCTCTTTTACCGACCGCCGGGTAATGGTCTCTTTTACGGATCAGGAACTTGAAAACCGCGTTATTCAAAAATTAAGCCGGCTGCAAAAAGAGTCGCGTTATGGAATTTTATCAATCAACGCTGGCGGCGAAGTGATCTTTTCCGGCTTTGAAACCGGACAGGACGCTGAAAAAACCATAGTTGAAGGAGGGAAATAATGAAGACCGTTAAAAATATTATATTTTACCTATGCCTGCCGCTTCTAATTTTAGGATTTGGGCAGGCTGATGCGGCAATCCCGCCGGACCAGCTAATCAGCGCCGACCTGAAAGCGCTCTTTGCAGACCCGCCTTCCGTCAAAGGATATCCGTATCAGGAGCTTTTCAAAGAGGCCGCGCAGCGTTACAAGCTTCCTCTTCCCTACCTGCTTGCGGTTGCCCGCGGCGAATCATTTTTTGATCCCAATGCCGTAAGTTCCAAAGGCGCCATCGGGCTTATGCAGGTTATGCCCGCGACAGCCGGTGATTACGGCGTTAAAAAAGAAAAACTTTTCGACCCTGCCGAAAATATAGATACCGGAGCCCATCTTCTTTCAGATCTGAATATACGCCTGAAAGATCCATACCTTGCGCTGGCAGCCTATTATTGCGGAGCAGGAGGCGTGGACATCGATAATTTTACGATAAGAGACGATTGCAATGAATATGTTCATTATATCCATTCCCACCTGAAAAAAATTTTAAAAAAAGCAGGGCAGAATCTTCCTGATTCCGCTGTCAGGGAAAAACATTTTGTTTTAACGGTGTTTGATAATTTTCTTGACGCAGAGTCCTTTGTAAAATTTTTATCAAAAAAATTGCCCCTGATACAGTTTGAAATATTTCGCAAAGAAGCAGCGTTAAAAGACCATAACCGTTATCAGTATCAGATCATGGCTGCCGGTAACGGCGGAAAAACAAAAGGTGAAATCTGCGCCATGGTTGAAAAGGCAAGCGGTTTTTCTTTCTGTGCCGGCAAAGGAGAGTAAAAAATGAAGACGATATTTAAAACAATTCTGTTTCTAATAATGGTTGCTACTTTAAATAGCTGCGCAGGTCTGTCCGGAGCCGTAAAAACCCCGGATCACGATCCGTTAAACAGCAT
>JAGGWL010000210.1 GCA_021157555.1 Deltaproteobacteria bacterium
GCACTATACCTTTTTGAATATAATATGAACAATGCAGAAGGCCGAGTTCCCAATTTCCAAAATGGGCTGAAATAAAAATTATTCCTTTTTTACTATTTATTGCATTTACAAGATTATCCTTACCCTTAATAGATGCTTTGCCAATAATATCATTTTTTGAGAGGAAAGATAATTGGCAAATCTGTAGAATCGTAACAGCAGCATTTTGAAATATGCGCTTTGCCATAATGCGGATTTTACGGCTTGACCATTGAGGGTATGCGAATTTAAGGTTGCTGAGTACAATCCTCCTATGCCGCAGGTCTATTACATATCCGGCCAGGCCCAGCAACCTGCCTGCATGCATGATGGATTTATGTGAAATTTTTTGGACCAATAATGATAAAAAGCCGATACAACGGTTTAGATAATTCTGTTTTATTTTTTTTAAAGGCATAAATTAACAATTCACAAAAGTATATGATTATTTTTTTGTTCAAGAAGAATATAATTCTATAGTATTTTTGACATCTTTCAGCAAGTCCAAAAAATAACAGATAGTGCGAGCGGTTATGGTTTATTTGTTGACAGGTAAAGATGCGCATGATAAATTTTTTTAAATTTTAAAAAGCTTATAATGAATAATTCTACTAAGAGGAGGAAAAATGGATAAAAAATTCTGTACAATAATATCTTTGGTTGTCGGAATTGCAGTGGCAGCAGTATTATCTATAGCTCCCGGTCTTTATGCGGGGACCAAGGTTTGCGATGTGATCAAGATGGAGAATAAAGCTTATGCCAAACACAAAAAAGGCATAGTTGAGTTTACTCACAAAAAACATGCCGACGATTATAAGGTAGGCTGTGGTGAATGCCATCATGATGAAAACGGTAAACCGCTTGAAAACCTTAAGGCTGGTGATGATGTTAAAACATGCATTGAGTGTCATAAAACAGCCGGATATATAAAAGGAAAAGCGGCAAAAGGTTTGTCAAAGGAAAAGAAGCGTGAATATCACGCCAACGCTCTTCATGACAAATGCAAAGCTTGTCACAAGAAATTCAATAAGAAAAAGGGTTTGAAATCAAAGGATAAAGGCGCAGCTCCAACAACCTGTAAAGCCTGTCATCCTAAAACAAAAAAATAAAAATCGAAAAATACTTTTTCACAGGGTAATCATATTTCAGACTATGTTTACCCTGTTTTTGTGTTCAACTTATATTTTTTCTTATTGTAAGCAATTGCATTCTTTACCATTGTCTCCGCCCAAACAGGTGTTCCAAGAGCATGAATGTGCGTGTATGATGCGAGTATATTTTTATAACATACCCCGTCCATTTTATTTAAAAACCCGGTCCCTTTCTCCATTCTGAACACCAGATCTGTATCATCACCATCCCATTTAAGCACTTTTGAGTAATGAAATTCATGGCCGCGCAATGTTGTACCTATTTTAAAGAATGGATTCTTCTTTTTTACGCTGGCAATTGTGTATCCGTGTCCCTGGGGTTTTTTTGAAAAACCAAAAACAATCGGCAATATCCCTGTCATGGGATAAGAACTATCGCCGAGTACAAGCTCCTTTCCAAGGTACATCAAACCGCCGCATTCCGCATAAATCGGAAGCCCGTCTTCAGCCCGGGAATATAATTCATTTCTGAATTCAACGTGTTGAGCAAGTTTTTCAGCATGCGTTTCAGGGAACCCCCCCCCTATGTATAGAGCATCAATTTCAGGCAATGGCTTCTCCGCAAGGGGACTTACAAAGATTATTTCAGCACCGGCACGCTCAAGAGACTCTATATTTTCCGGATAATAGAACTGAAAAGCCGCATCCCTGAATACACCTATTTTGGGTCTGAAGTTCAGGTTATTTGGTATTTTATTTCCAAATGGTGCTGGAGATGCTGTTGGAGTAGTTTGATGAGCAATATCGGATAATGCTTTAAGGTCGATATATTTTTTTATAATTTTAGCAGCATTTTTAATAGATTCTTTGGCCCAGTCATGTTCAGGAGTAGGTACCAGGCCCATGTGCCTTTCAGGAAAATATTGCCTCCCAAGCTTTGGCAAAGCTCCAAGTACAGGAATTCCACAATAACGCTCAATGCTGTTACGAAGATTTTTTTCGTGTCTTGTGCCGGCAATCCTGTTTAAAATAACACCCTTAATCATGGTCTGGGGGTCAAATTTGATGCAGCCAAGAATTGCAGCAGCCATGGTTCGTGTAGATTTCGTACAATCAACACATAAAACTACAGGTATATTAAGGAGCTTGGCAAGTTCAGCGGTGCTGGTTTTACCTTCGGGGTCTATGCCGTCATACAGGCCGCGGTTACCTTCTATAATTGCGATGTCTGTGTTTAAGGTATAATAATGGTAGGTTTTGAGGGTGGTTTCTTTTGTAATAAGAAAGGTATCCAGATTATAGCAAGGCCGGCCAGCTGCAAGCGCCAGCCAGCCAGCGTCTATATAATCAGGACCTTTTTTAAAAGGTGCGACTCGATTCCCATGCTCTTTAAATGCAGCAATAATTCCTATAGAAATTAAAGTTTTACCGGAACCGCCTCGCAGGGCTGCAACTACAATTCCTGAGGAATCGGAAAATTTTTGCCGCATTGTTGTTGCTTTCTCTAACCTTCGTCTTCTGTGTGAGCCTGCTTACCCATCCCTTTGAGACCGATTAAGGTAGTGCTGCCACTTGACCAGTACTCAAGAGTACCATCAGTTACCATTGTATTTACAATATTTTTAATAGTTCTAGGTTTTTCATCAGGAAAAAATTTGTAAAAGTCCTTAAGATAAAATTTTGATTTTGCTTTTGATTTTTTTTTAAGGTTTTCAACAATAGTTATTTTTGCTGCTTCTATATCCATAGTTACGCCTCTTGTCTGATTTAGGAACGGGGAACAATAAACTCCCCCGTTCCTAAGCCGGAGCAATGCCCCGGCTTATTTAAAAAACTAAAACTTAAAATTAGAAGTTTGACGCCATGTATAATATGCGGAATCTCTAAAATCATCTATCAGGTGATGTGTGAAGTCAAGTTCACATTTTTCAAAAAACTTTTCCCACCCGATTCTTTCAGCCCATTCTCCGAGACGTTCGTACTTGTTGGCATCTTTTGCATAGGCTTCTACAATACGTTTAATTGTAGCTGTCATTGTAGGCCAGCGCGGCATTTCGTTCGGAATAAAAGCTACCACAACCTTTGAAAATTTCGGATTGCTGATTCTGTTGGAAACTTTTCCACCAGCCATCAGTACAATACCATCACCAAGATCATCGGCCAAAGGCATTGACGGGCACATTGTATAGCAGTTACCGCAGAACATGCAGCGTTCGTTTTTAACTGCAACACTGTTTACTATTTTTCCGTCTGCAAGCTCAACCTTTGCCGGTTTAATTGCTGCTGTAGGGCATGCGGCGATTGCAAGCGGAATTTCGCACAGTTTGTCCAGATATTCGTGATCCAGCATCGGCGGTTTACGATGATACCCTAGAATCGCAATATCAGAACAGTGAACCGCTCCACACATGTTAAGACAACATGCCATGGAAACACGGAGATGTGCAGGAAGTCTCATATCCTGAAAATCATCGAAAAGGACATCCAGAGTAGCCTTTACCGTACCTGAAGCATCTGTAGCAGGTGTATGACAATGAATCCAGCCCTGAGTATGGACTATGTTTGTTATGCCTGCGCCTGTGCCGCCGATAGGAAATTTAAAACTTCCGCCTGGAAATTTTCGACCTGTAAGATCGTCCTTTAATGGCTGAAGCTTATCTTTACTGTCAACCATGAATTCAATATTATTTCTGGTTGTGAATCGAACATGTCCATCGCAGTGTTTGTCTGCGATTTCACAAATTTCACGGATATGAGTAACACTCATAAGCCGGCATCCGCCAACTCTTACAGTATAAACTTCATCGCCTGTTTCTGAAACATGAACAAGCACACCTGGTGCCAGTATTTCATGATAGAGCCACTTACCCTTGTTTTTTGCTATTACCGGCGGGTAAAACTCATCATATTTCCTAGGTCCGATGTCGGTTATTCTGTTCTCCATCGGTTTGTCAGGGTTATAACCTGATGATATAAAAGCCATATTAATTCTCCCCCTATCTCAGATGGTGTTTTCTAAATTCGTCAACATCACGCTCCCAGCCGCCTGGAACCTCATCTTCTTTCCAGAAGATATAGGGATTTGTCCTCGGCTCCTGAACATGCTGAGGTATCGCTTTGA
>JAGGWL010000179.1 GCA_021157555.1 Deltaproteobacteria bacterium
CATCACTTGTTTTTATGTTTGTGGCGATTATATTGCTTGTTAATCCGGCCACACGCCGCAATGAGACTATTCTCGCTATATCTTGTGTTCTGATTTTTATAGGGACATGGATCGACAAAGGGCTTGGAATGATCTCCGGCGGGTTTGTTCCATCCCCGCTCCATCATGTTACCGAATATATTCCTACACTCCCTGAGCTGGTAATATCATTGGGAATATGGGCTACAGGATTTCTTATAGTAACGATTCTTTATAAAATAGCCATTAGTGTTAAGCAGGAAGTAGCTGCTTAGGGTTGTTAGTTTTTTAAATTTAAAAGGGCTAATTCTGTCCAATTTTATTTGGACGGGATTAGCCCTTTTTTTATTTACAGTTTCGAAAACGATTCGCATGAGTAAAGATGTATAAACCGGGGCCAGGTGCAAAGCATGCAAGTGTAATATTAAGCTGTAATGCAAGTTGTACAGCCAAAGAGGTTGGCCTGGAAACAGCCAGCATTATTGATATCTTTGCCCGTGCTGCTTTTTGTACCAGTTCATAACTTATCCGTGAAGAAAGAATCAAAATAAAAGCATCGTCAATCATCCCTTTTAAAAAAAGTTTTCCGACTGCTTTATCTAACGCATTATGCCTCCCCACATCTTCGGCAATAGAAAGTAATTTAAAATCCTTACTATAAAGTGCTGCGGCATGACAAGCTCTGGTTTTGGCGCGCAAAGGCTGGTATTTAGATAAGTCTTCCATACAGCTCAGAGCCTTTGCTTTGTTTATAAGAATATTTCTATCTACAACCTTATTATCGCAAAGCCCGCAACTTGTCTTATTTATAAAAGGGCGTTGTTCAAGAATTTGTGGTATCAGCTTTCTCCTTTTTTTCTGAATAGCAACCTCAACAAGATTGGTATCATCGTCCTCACAGAATGATATAGATATAAAGTCATCAAGAGCATCAACAAGTCCTTCAGCAAGACAGAAGCCTGCCACATGTTCAACCTCATCGCCGGGAGTGCGCAGTATAAGAGCATAATGGCTCCCATGCATACGAATCGACAATGGCTCCTCTACAATAAGGTCATTAACCGTGGAAATGTCTGATTTTGTATCCCAGTAAATTATTTTTTGTTTTAAAAAATTCTTCAAAAATAGTTACACTGCTATTGACTTGAAAGGGTAAATTGAGGCTCGGCAAGGAGAAAATCTCCGTTTGAGATCCATTCTTTTAAAATGTTAGCTATTTCACGTGCTTTGACAACACTGGAAAGTGGAACTGAAGGAATTGGCTTTCCATTGAATTGAATGTGGCCGCTTTTAAGTTCCGCATAACTGACCTTTCCATAACTTTTATTTATTCCCTTTGGATAATCATGCCCATAATCAACAATATGGGTAAAGATTTCTTCATCAGAAACAGATGTAAATGCCGCCATTTCCTCATTTAAAACAGGAATAGGTATACCAACGCCTACAGCCATTGAACATCCATATCCCTGGATACTTACTCCCACAAGCCATTCTGGTTTCATCTGTTTCAGATCACCCATTAGCCATAATGTTCCAGCAGGTGTTATGGGAACGCCTTTTTCGGTTCTCTCTGCAGGCGGTGAATGTTGAGTGCCGTGCCATGTAACATAGCCTGTTCCTCCACCCAGAAAAATTTTTGTCCCCAGGCCTATTGTTTTAAAATAGGGATCATTTAGAAGGGGACTCAAGGAACCCGCAGAACAATAATTGGCATTGGCGGCTAAAGGCTTCAATGTCCCCATATATGAATAAATTGTTTTTTTGGTCATGTTGATTGCGCAATTATAATTCTGGTAACAGTTCCTGGGATTGCACAAAGTAGCGTCGGATATACTGTTTAAATCAATTTTTTTTTCTATTGACCTATTAGGATAGCAATCCGTACCATAGCCTATCGCCCTTAAGTGAATCTGTTTTTTGGCCACAAGGTCATGAATAACATGGCCTCCTCCATAATTAAATTCACCAGGATGTACCTTATTCAATGGATCATCCAAACAGGGCTCTGTTGCTCCAATGTAGCAGTCTACAGCGGCAATACCGGAATAGGCAGGAACATTATTCAGCCATGTTCCGGATGCTTTGATTTTTGGCGTTGAATGTCCAAAATTAAGGAAAAGACCGGAAGAGCACATGGGGGCAAAGGTTCCTGTTGTTACTACATCAACCTGTTTGGCAGCTTCAACCGGACCATCTTTTTTTACAATATCTATGATTTCCTCGGCCGTTACAACAACCGCCTCACCTGATTTTATCCTGTCATTTATCATTTGCCAGGTTTTATTGATCTCATATTTTTTCATGCCGACATTATCCTTTATTAAATCAATTCTTTATTAAAGCAAGCTTGGAAGATATATTATTTTTTATCCAGACCCCATCCCACCATTCAAGCGGATTTACAAAAACATTATCTATGAGTATGCTGAAATGGAGATGATCACCGCCTGCAAGACCTGTAGTTCCTGTGCGGCCTAACGTCTCTCCTTTTAACAAAATTTGATCCTTTTGCACAGCAATATTGCTTAAATGGGAATACATGCTGAACAGGCCAAACCCATGATCAATGATCACTGTTTTTCCATAAATACCGATTGGTCCGGTAAAAGCCACCCTGCCTTTGTTTGCAGCAGGAACAGGTGAATGTGCAACAGACGCAAGGTCAATGCCAAGATGAATCTGATGATCAATAATTTTTCCATTATACTTATAAGAACGGTGGTCTGCAAAACCAGCCCTGTTAGCGGATTTCGGTAATCTTGAAAAAGTTCCTTTCCAGTATAAAATCCGATCTGTTTTTTTTACGATTTCAGCTATTTTTTCAAAATTAGCTTTACGCAATCTATTGTTGACATTTAAAAATATATCTTTCATTGATGACCTGGCGGCTGCTGGTGTATTCGATTCAAACTCCGGCATTTTCAAGCCAAGGAAGCTGTCGGAAATATTAATAATGTCCTGTTTAAATTTCCTGGCCTTTATATAATAAGGAAAACCTGCTTTTCCACAGTTACCGGCCTTATCAGTAGCCTGCACATAAAGTTTGGTTCCCTTGCCTTGTTTATAGTCAAGAGCAAAAAATGCAATAACGATTGTTTGATCTTTTGAATATCCTGCCTGTCCTGGGAAAAAATTCTCTCCGACCATGACGCCGGTTTTGAGACAAGGTTCGGGTAATCGGTAAACAATAAGTCCTGCTCCGCCTTGTGTTATGTTATGAATATGGCTGAGGATTTCGATTTCAGGTGGTTTTGTATCTATGTTTATTGATTTTTCCAGATACGCCCTGTTTCCGTGCCACCAGTCACGCCATGAATAATCAGAAGCAGCAACCCTCAAAAGGGCTTTACCGTCTGAAAGGCCTCTTTTTTTTGGATCAATAATTATTTTAACCGGCTCTTCAAGTACATATCCACTTCCTGTAAGGCTGGAAGCTGAAAACTCTTTTTTGTACAGGGTGGTCTCTTCCCCGTCCTGAATAAGGCCGATTTTTATATTTCTGATTCCGCTTTTTGCATCAGAGATTTTTAAAAGAATTTCCCCTGATGCACCGACTGAATCCGGCATTGATTCAATAGTTATGGAAGGTTTTTCACTCTCCATACGTAATGTTGTAATAAATACAATCGGCACCGCAATAATAACTATTAATAATAAGATTAAACGTAATTTCATATAAAAACCCTATAAGGAACGTGAACGAAACAACTTCCCCAACTATGCTTCACAGCTTCAGGCCATTTTTGCCCGATCTAAAAGCACAAAAATTTTGAAATAGCTCGCTATTCCTGCAACTTTTGTGCTTTTAGATCGAACAAACCTGACCTAAATCTGTAAGCCTACTTGGGGAAGTTATTTCGTCCCCGTTCCTAATGTTAAATTAGTTTACAATGTGGAAAAAATAATTTAGAAAAGCGTAACAGCTTAAAAGAGAGTAATCAAGGCAAAATTTTTAGACCTTTAGTGAATGATTAATTTCGATTCTTGACTTTTAACTGCCCTAACTATAAATAATAAAAAATTATGACTAATTTAATAGAAAAAGATAATATTCGAATTGGAACAGGATTGCCTTTGGTGTTGATTTCAGGCCCCTGTGTAATTGAAAATTATGAAACAACTTTTCAAATAGCATCGTTTCTTAAAGATATTACACTAAAACTGAATATACCTTTTATTTTCAAGGCATCATATGATAAAGCTAATCGGACTTCGATCAGTTCCTTTAGAGGGCCCGGTGTAAAAGAAGGCCTTGACATCCTGAGGAGTATCAAAAAGGAACTTGATATTAATATACTCTCTGATGTTCACAGGATCAACGAAGTAGAAGCTGTCGCAGAAGTCCTTGATATTATACAGATACCAGCCTTCTTATGCCGACAAACCGATTTGATTCTTGAGGTTGCAAAAACTAAAAAGATAGTCAATATAAAAAAAGGGCAATTTCTTGCTCCATGGGATATTACCAATATTGTTGAAAAAGCGTCTTCCATAGGAAATAATAAAATTATTATAACTGAACGCGGCGTGATGTTCGGGTATAATAATTTAGTTGTGGATTTTCGTGGAATAAAAATTATTCAGGATTCGGGAACTCCTGTAATCTTTGATGCTACTCATAGTATCCAACTCCCCGGAGGAGCGGGAACCAGTTCAGGCGGTCAAAGAGAATTTGCACCTATCCTGGCAAGATCGGCTGTTGCAGCAGGTGCAGACGGGATTTTTATGGAGGTTCATCCTGACCCGGACAATGCCCTTTGTGATGGGCCGAATTCATTAAGGCTTGATGCGCTTCATAGCCTGCTAACCCAGCTCAAGGCAATCAGATACGCCATTAGTTCCTAAGCTTTTAACAACAAAATATGACATAAAAATTCAAGTTATCCGTAATAATGCCGAGATAAATAGTATCTGATTATTTTATTTTATGAATATAACATCAGAAAAAGCTGATCAACTTAAACTAATAAAACTTCTGATTCTTGATGTTGATGGAGTTTTAACCAACGGCAGTATCATTTATAATAATGATGCTGTTGAAACCAAGGTTTTTAATGTCAGGGATGGACTAGGTATCAGGCTTTTAATGGAGGCCGGAATAAATGTTTGTATAGCAACTGGTAGAAGTTCGGAAGCTTTATACCGCAGATGCAAAGATTTAGGTATTACACATATTTTTGACGCTCTTAGCGATAAAACCATTGTTTTAAATAAGGTTTTGGATAGATTCAATGCCTCTGTAAAAGAGATAGCCTTTATTGGAGATGATTTACCTGATATTCCGCTTATGCAGCGTGTAGGTTTCTCTATTGCTGTCGCAGATGCTGATCAAGAAGTGCAAAAAATAGCGGACGCTGTTACAAAAAATCGAGGTGGTGCCGGAGCAGTCAGAGAAGTTTGTGAAGCTATATTAAAGGCAAATGGATTGTGGGATGAGGTTTTGCAATCAAAATTAAACTTAAAACTTTAAAATTAATTTTAATTCTAACTGTTGTTATAATTTTTGGCATCATTCTATCTATTTTTATTGGGCACAGGCATTTTTTTGATCATCCTGAAAAACTTTTAAATGTAATACCTGATGGAGCCAACATATCAATAGACAAAATTTATCAGGAATCATTGAAAAACGGGATCAAGGAATGGACACTGAATGCATCTTCAGCAGATTATTTTGAAGAACAGAAAAAAGTAAAATTCAAAAATCCTGATGTTACTTTATTTCTGGGTGATGGTAAAAAAGTTATGTTAAAGGCAGAGCAAGGTGTTCTTTTTACAGATTCCAATGATATTGAAGTTGAAGGGCATGTTATTGTTACTCATAAAAACTATAGGCTTTTAGCTGATAAGATGTTTTATAATAATAAAAAACGAATAATTTTTTCAAAAACCCATGTAAAAATCATGGGAGACGCTTTTAATTTAGAAGCGGATTCTATGTCGCATGATTTAAAGACTGACAGAGCTGTTTTTGAGGGAATGGTAACAGGGGTCTTAAGTGAAAAGATTACTTTTTAGTTTGAATAGCCCCTTTTTTCTATCCACAATATTGGCACTGCTGTTTTTGATAAAATCTCCTGTTTACTCTGATGATGTTGCAATTAATCAAAATAAAGGAAATAATAATGAAAAAATTTATATTTCATCCGACAGACTTGTTTCCGACAGCAAAACAGGGCTTGCAGAATTTACAGGGAATGTAAGAGTAAGGCAGGGCGCAACATTAATTACATCTGATAGTCTGCAAATATTTTATGATAAAAAACAAAAGAGCAAAGATCCTGAAGCAGACAAAGAATCAATAAAAAAGCTTACTGCTAGAGGAAATGTCAAAATAATTATGGATAACAGGATTGCTACAACGCAACAGGCAGATTATATTATCAAAGACAAGGTTCTTATATTAACGGGGGATGGTTCAAAGGTAATAAGCGGGAATAATTCTATTTCAGGAAACAGAATTATTCTTTACAGAACCGATGGCCGCGTTATTGTTGAAGGAGGGAGTAAAAGTCGTGTTAAAGCTGTATTTACTCCCGGAAGCACAGAAATATATTAGGCTGGTAGATGGCAACATTATCTTTACAAAATTTAATAAAGACCTATAATAAAAAGAAAGTAGTCGACTCTGTAAGTATAGATATCAAAAAAAGTACTGTTATCGGGCTTCTAGGCCCGAACGGAGCCGGAAAAACTACAACTTTTTATATGACTATCGGTATGATAAAGCCTGATCAAGGCAAAATCTTTCTTGACGATGAGGAGATCACGGAATATCCTATGTATCTAAGAGCACAAAAAGGTATCGGGTATCTTCCCCAGGAGGCTTCAATCTTCAGAAAATTATCTGTTAAACAGAATATTATGGCCATACTTGAAATTAAGCCTGTTTTAAAATCAGATAAAATTAATATTACCGAAAAGCTGCTTGAAGAACTTGGGATTCTTAGCCTATCCGAACAGTCTGCATCGCAGCTTTCCGGAGGAGAGCGGCGCAGGCTCGAAATTGCGCGGGCACTTGCGACTAATCCCTCCTTTATTCTTCTTGATGAACCTTTTGCCGGTATTGACCCTCTGGCAATTGCAGATATTAAAAAAATCATAAGCCATCTTAAAAATCGCGGTATAGGTGTTCTGATTTCCGATCATAATGTACGGGAAACTCTGGAAGTTTGTGATAAAGCATACATCTTGAATAATGGTAATGTTATAGAATCGGGCACGCCCGATCAAATAGCTTCAAGTGAAATTGCGCGTCGCATCTATTTAGGGAAAGAATTTAGATTATAAAATGGGATTTGAATTACGTCAGCAACTCAGATTATCGCAACAACTTGTAATGACGCCGCAGCTGCAAATGGCGATCAAGCTATTACAGTTGAACAGGATCGAACTTTTGGAGACTATCCAACAGGAACTTGAAGAGAATCCTGCTCTTGATGAGCAACAGGAAGCTATTGAAACAAAGCCGGAATCTGAA
>JAGGWL010000241.1 GCA_021157555.1 Deltaproteobacteria bacterium
AGATTCACATTAACTTCTATAATCCTGCCAGCTTCATTTTTTTCAGGTTTCTTTAAGCTGCCCTCATCAATTACCTGTTTAATCTCCGGAACAGAGTCAACTATAAAATAATTTTCTTTATTATCAAACGGTTCTTTAATAAGGACAGAGCCGTACTGCCTCATTTCCTGAACTTCTTCCCTTGATTCAACTAATACTTCAGGTCTTCTTTCCTGCTCATATTCTGTATATTTTTTTCCTGATTGAATAGCTTTGAGATAGTGCAAAGCTTCTGCATGATCAGGATCACATCTGACTATTATCAGAAATTCATCAATTGCCTGATCAGACAAGTTTTTGCTATATAAATCAATTCCTTTCCAAAAATGCTTCTCCACCTTTTTTTCTATTTGTTTTTTTAGCTTTGATATATAAAAAGCAAATTCTTTGTTATTTAATGCCAGACTATCCGCAATTTTCCAGTAATATAAGGCTATTCTAATCTCATCTTTTTTTTCAAACTCCAGAGCTCTTGTTCTGTATTTTTCATATAATGATTCTTGAGGCTGTTGAGGTGCTTTCTGAAAGATAGCGCACCCGTAAAATAAAAAAAATATTAAAGTAGACGCACAAATTAAAAACAATCTTATCATATCAATTGTCCAGTCAATTGTTCCGGAAAGGCCTATTCCTAATAAATTATATCCTGCGCCTTAAAGGTTTCAACCTTACCGGATAGTCCCTTTATTTTTTGCAAGGGGAGTGCTTCCACTTTAACCAATTCACGTACCTGTTCAAAAACATTTCTGCTGATTACAATTTCACCTGATTTTGCCAGCCCGTTAAGGCGTGAAGCTATGTTAACAGAATCCCCTATAACAGTATATTCCATTTTTACTTGAGTACCGATATTCCCTGAAATCACAACCCCTGAATCAATGCCAATCCCGACAGAAGAAAGCAGTTTGTTGTTCTTATTCTTTCCAGCCTTAAGTAGTTCCTTTTGTATTTCAACTGCAGCCAGGACTCCTCTTTCAACATGCTTTTTGTTGTGAACCGGCACACCAAAAACAGCTAAAACGGCATCTCCAATAAATTTATCAATATATCCACCATATTTTATAATGACATTCGTTACAATCTCAAAATACTCATTCAGCTCTTCGACTATCACTTCGGGATCTTTTGTGGCAGAATAGGAGGTAAAACCCCTGATATCAAAAAAAAGTATTGTTGCTTCATTTTTACGTCCTTTAAGCCAGGTATCTTCAGGATTTGCCATAATCATATTCAAAACTTCACAGCCAACATATTTGCCAAAAGACTCTTGCATAAATGACTTTTTTAAAAGATCTTCGCTCATTTTGTTAAAGGCTGTTGCAAGATTACCAAGCTCATCATTGCGTTTCATTTTAATTTTATATTTGTAATTGCCTTTCCCGATTTCCTGAGTAGCAATAACAAGTTTAGTTATGGGACTAGAAAACCTGAATCCAAGAAAAACAGCTACAATAGTACTTAAAAAGACCACAACAATAGTCATAATGATAATAGATACTCTTTCATTGCTTATTGTATGCTCAATAAAATCAAGAGATACGCCTACATGAACAATTCCGAGTTTTTTATCATTAAATATAATAGGTTTGCTTAAATGCATTACACGCTCGCCGGATATAAGTTTGCTTTTAAAATAAACAATACCATTTTCCATTTCAACCTTTTCCACGTTGCAAAATCTTTTAAAGTCTGTGCCGATTTTGTTGAAATTTGAATGTGCCTTTATTACCCGATTATGATCAAGTATTGCTGCATAAAGCAGTCCTTCTATATTTGATGCCCCTTTGATTACAGTATTTAGTTGCAAAATATCATCTTCAAGCAGTGGGATTCGTGCATTATATGCATAATTATCAAGGCTGACAGTTCCTATCTTTAAAGTCTGCTGATACAGCATTTCCTTCTGCTTTCCAAGAACTACATAGCTTATGGAAAGAACCGTAATAATAATTATTATCATTGTAGCAATAGAGAGCTTTAACCAGATCGGTATGGTCGGGGCCGGAAGTTTTTCTATAAACGAACCACGTTTTTTATGAATAAGCTGATAAATATTATCCGAAAGAGATGTTACCGATATTTTATAATAATCATTTATTATTTCTACCAGCTTCGCTTCAGAAGAATAACCCAAACCAACTATTATACCACCGATCTTTACAGCCTTGCCTAATTCTATTAATTGAGCTTGCTGCTCTTTTAAAGCTTTTTCAAGCTGATCTTCCGATATAATATTTTTTTTAATCAAAAGCTGCCCAAGAACAATATCGTAGTCCTCTGAAGACTTTTTGAAAAAATGGACAATTTTTGATAAAATAAAAATTATGGAATTTTTTATAAATGGCATATGTTTTTTTTACTACGTTAGGAACGTGAACGAAACAACTTCACCATTCCTTAGAAATGTGGACAAAAGAACATCTGGTGTTTATAGAATTTCGACTACAACATGTTTTAGCAAAAAGCATACCACGCCCGATCCAAATGCCGATTCTAAGGAACGAGAACGAAATAACCTGGCATTACACACGATATGCGTATAAAAGAAAACAGGAACTGACCAATAACAGTCCTGTTTTAGATGAAAGTGTCTAAAGTTTAAAGTGAGCTAACATACCTAAAGTTAAGGATAAAATATGAAAAATGCGATTAAAAAGCTTGCAATGGCAGATCCTGAACTTGCAGGTACTGTTTTTGAACGTCTTGAAGAGAAGGACATAGCCATCTCCTCCGCTTTAACAGAAATGATGGTAGATGAAACCTTGTGGGGACTCTCACGTGAGATTTGTTTTGGTCATGCTGTGGCGGAAGGTTATCTAAAACTTGTAGGGGATGTCGATCCCGGGGATATTTATCTGTATCGTGGGCTGGTACGGGATGCCGGCCTGCACGGGTCTACTTTCGGCAAAATAATGGCAATATATCTGGCACAAGTGTTATTGCGCGGAAATCACATTATTTTGGAAAAATTTTTATGCGCCGTCAAGGTTATGAGGAGCAAAGGGGAACATATATTAAACAGTCCACTTGAATCTTTGTATAATTTACTGGAAAACCATGACCTTGAGGCTGCTTCTGCTTATTCTGATTTACTTTGCGATATTTTTGCTCAGGATCTTACCTATAACAGGTGCCGCCATTTTTTAAATACCATCCCCAAAGCAGTGCTATCTTTTTCTGCGCAAAAAAGATCGTGGCAAATAAAAGAGCTTCAGCGAGTTGTAAGGCAAAATCCTCATCTTGCAGATAATTTCCTGGAAGGGATGGAAAGGGGCCTTTATCTTTTATCCCAAGAGACGCTTGAAAGTTTTGTCTCCATCAGCCTGCAAAAATTCAGAAAAAATAAAAAACTCGGGGAAAACTTTTTATCTTTAGAATCAAGGGCAGGAATAGATACCTGTTTTGAATTGCAGATTACCGTCTCTCTTGAAGAGATCAGACATCAGCTAAACAGGTATTTGCGTGCCAGAACAGGGCATTCTATATCCGTAGACTCTATCTCCGGGCTGCCTGACCTGTTTCGGAATGCTTCGACACAAGAGATGATGGTCTGTTCAGACGGGAAATTTATTTATCTTCCGAAAGAAATTGGTTTTTTTCAGACCAGGGACGAGAACCTCAACTTATATAAAGCCTTAACAAAACTTGAAGTCGGATACTATGAATTCGGCACATTCGATTTTGATATAGATAGATTAAGGGATATATGTAAAATCTCTGTATCTGCTTCAAAAGAAGGCCATGAGAATATTTCAGATCTGGAATTATTCTTTTCATCATTCCCTGTCAGAAATTTGGCTGCAGATCTGTTTACTATAATGGAGCATGGCCGATTAAAGACGTTTTTAAAAAATCGTTATCCGGGTTTGATTAAGCGTACTATGCCCCTGATACAGGCTGAAGCCACACGAATATTCAAAAAAAATGATCTTTTCACTCCTGTATTTCTGCTCTATGCTTTGATAGTGCTGGATATGCCCTGTGAACAGTTTGTTAGCTCAAGTGAGCTAACGGGTCGAATAGAACAAATTGCCGATTTTTGGGAAGAGAAGATTAATAAAAATGATAATGTAGAAAAATCTGCCGAGTTTGCGGCAAAAATATATGCTGAAATGAAATATTTCTTAAAATCAGGGTTGCCTTCAGGAAGCTTGGAAGCTTCCTACAAGCCGATGAAAATACCTTTTGGACGCGCCATAATGCCTGATCTTTTTTTTTCAAAACACCTGGATTTTGAAAAAACCGCTTCAAAAGTCAGGCTTTTACTTCAAGAAAATGGGTTCAATCTATATAAATCCGAAGTTCGCAAACGACTTGTCAATAATAATGGAGCATTGACCCCGGAAGATATAGAAGAAATGATTGTTTCCTCTGACCCCGACATCTTGTCTGGCGGCAGCCATAACCGAATCTCTGTAGATCTTTCCGGGATAGACCTTGAGGCGCTTTTGGGAAAATCAGGCATTAATCCGGTTCAGACGGATGAATTCGCCGGCCCTGTTTCAAAGTATGCTGAATGGGATTACAATCTGGGTGATTATCTTAAAAACCATGTCCGGGTACGCGACAAAAGAATACCCTGCAAAGAGAGTACTTTTTACGATAATGTTTTAAAACAGCATAAAGGGCTCGTAAAAATGATCCGTTATTCATTCGAGCTGCTTAAGCCTGAAAGTCTTAAAATATTAAGACACTGGATAGAGGGGGATGAATTCGATTACAACGCCCTGCTTGATTTTGCAATTGATAAAAAAGCGGGTCTGACTCCTGACGACCGCCTTTATATAAAACGTATAAAACAGGAGAGAGATGTGGCGGTTCTTCTTCTTGTCGATCTGTCGCGTTCTACCGCAAACAGGCTTGAAGGATCAAAAAAACGGGTTATAGATGTTGAGAAAGAAGCTATTGTGCTATTTTGTGAGGCTCTTGATGTTGTTGGTGATTCATTTGCCATAGCCGGTTTTTCAGGTACGGGAAGATTTGGGGTGGATTACTTTAATATTAAGGGCTTTGATGAAAGCGTGGGGCCGGAAATCAAGAATAGAATTAATGCTATGGCTCCCCAGAGAAGTACCAGGATGGGAGCGGCAATCCGGCACGCTGTCAGCAGGTTGGAAAAAAAATCTTCAAAAGTTCGTTTACTCCTGATTATCGGCGATGGTTTTCCGAATGATGTTAACTACAAGCAAAAATATGCAATAGAGGATACTCGCAAAGCGATGCAGGAAGCATACTCTAAAAATATTTATGCCAAGGCAATAACCGTTAACATTCCTGGAGACCCCATGTTGGACGACATGTATGGTGAGACACATCATAATGTTATTTCAGATATTAATGAACTTCCTGATAAACTTTTACGTATTTACAGGTCGTTAACCTGTTAACAAAAAGAAACGAGGGTGATGTCATAAAAATTCTCGCTTGATTTCAACAATGCTCTATGTTATTGAAGTGTTAATAGAAAATATAGATATTGTCATAGAACCAGCATGCCCTGTCGGGCACAACAAAACATGAAAGTGCAGATTAGGAACAATACAAATATAATTGATTGAAATCCTTAACTTTAGGCATGCGTAGAGACAAGGCATGCCTTGTCTCTACCACTTTAGGCACTTTCATATAAAAAAGTAACGGGGACAAAATAACTTCCACAATTATGATTATGTAATGATGAAAGGAGCAATAAAAACATGGCACAAATACTAAACGATCGAAGAGATGTACAATTCGTTCTTCACGACCAGTTGAACGTTGAATCATTAACCAAAGACCCAAGGTTCGCAGATCTTAACAAAAAAACCTTTGACATGGTTGTTTCCGAGGCCAGAGCACTGGCTGTGAAAGAGCTGGTTCCAAGCTCGATTGAGGGCGATCAGCAGGGATGTACCTTTGACGCCGGTGAAGTCAATGTCCCCGATTCATATCATCAGGCTTATAAATTAATAAAAGAAGGCGAATGGATATCCCTTTCCGACGATCTTGATGCCGGAGGCCAGGGGATGCCGCAAGTCATTAAAATGGCTGTTGATGAACTGTTTCAGGGCGCTAATACCTGTTTAGCCCTTGCCATGGGCCTTACCCACGGAGCCGGTAAACTCATAGAAGTTTTCGGCACTGATGAACAAAAAAAATTATACATGGGAAAACTCTATTCAGGCGAATGGGCTGGAACAATGGCCCTGACAGAGCCGGATGCCGGATCTGAGGTAGGTGCAATTACTACTACGGCTGTAAAGAATGACGACGGTACATATTATTTAACCGGCAACAAGGTATTCATCAGCCAGGCCGAGGGTAATCTTACCGATAATATAATCAACCCGGTTCTGGCGAGAATCGAAGGCGCTGCCGAAGGTACCAGGGGTATATCAGTTTTTATAATACCTAAATTTCTGGTTAATGAGGATGGTTCTCTCGGTGAAAGAAATGATTGCGTTTGCACCGGTATTGAAGAAAAAATCGGGATTCATGGAAGTACTACATGCAGCCTGACCTTTGGAAGTAAAGGGAAGTGTGTCGGATTTCTGCTTGGCAAGGAACATGACGGAATCAGAACCATGTTTCATATGATGAATGAAGCGCGGCTTTTTGTTGCCATCCAGGCTCTGGGCCTTTCCAGCACGTCGTTTCTTTATGCCTTGAACTATGCCCGTGAAAGAATACAG
>JAGGWL010000075.1 GCA_021157555.1 Deltaproteobacteria bacterium
ACAGGAAGTATAGCGATTTTTTTATCGGATCATGCAAAAGAAATAATAGGACTTGAACTGGTTGAGAGCGCTGTTATTGATGCCGAAAAAAATTGCATCAATAATTCGGTATCCAACTGCAGGTTCATACCTGGCGATATAAGATATTCACTTGCAAACATTAAAACCAGGCCGGATGTTTTGATAATTGATCCTCCAAGATCCGGGATGCATAAGGACGTGGTCAAGCAAATTATGGCTGTTGCCCCGAAAAAAATTGTTTATGTATCCTGCAACCCAGCTACAATGGCCAGAGATCTTGCTATAATCAAGGATAGTTATGAAATTGAGGAAGTGCAGCCAGTAGATATGTTTCCTCATACATACCATATTGAATCAGTAGCAAAAATTCGCAGGAAATAAATTCCCCAACTATAAAATACCAAAAAAATATAAAAAAATAGATACTCGTAGGGGCAATCCCTGTGGTTGCCCGATTATAAATTGATTACGTAATGTTGGGCAACCACAGGGGTTGCCCCTACCTGGGAAAGTTATTTAGTCCCCGTTCCTAAGCTAAACAATTCATATAATTTTGAATTTTTTCGGAATAAAATTCTATCTTTTCCTGATCATTGGAGCCTTTTATTCCATGACGAAGAAAATAATCGGATGCATTTTGAAAATTAACTTTTGAAACAGCTTCATGCAATTTAATTTCTTTTCTTTTGTACATACGATTGCCTAATGACTGTATTTTTTTTAACCGGTCTTTAGCTTTAATAGTGTTGTTCGGATAACGATTAAAAAAGGTTAACACGACCCAGTATGACTCAAAATAAGCATTTAAAAATCCGGAATACAATTTTAATTTCCTTAAACCTGATGAAGTAATATTATATGTGTCGGAAAGGGTAGGATGCGGCATTAATATAGCGTCATCAATAAAAGCTTTAATGTTTTTGCGTACATGGTTTTCCGGTGTTTTTAAAGGATCAGGAGTAAAATCATTCTTGAAAAATTCCTGTAAAAATTTGTAGGTGGAGTGCAGATCGACTGATGAAAACTGGAATGCATCTTTTTCAAGAATTGCCAGGGCTGTAAATGCGACCGGGATAAAATAAGCAATACAATTATTTTTATAATATTCCAGAGCAGACCTTTTCTTTTCATTAACTTTCAATTGAGATTCTGCAGATAGAGTCTTCTCCCCTTTTGATACTGCTTCTATAAATTTTCTTTGAAGATATGAATTTACAACCTGCTCAACAGCATACGTATGATCAAGCAGAAGTGTATCTGAAAGTGTTGCTTCCTGCAGCGACAGGTATTTAAGATATGTATCTACAATAAATACCAGGTGATCATAAGAAAAAAGATTTTTTGTACAGTTAAGTATGGCAGATGCAACAAGTGCATGTGGAGTAACAACAGTAACATTATCTATGGAATTCAATAACCATGTACCGATTTTTCTGCAAAGCACATTCTGTTCTTTGGAAGACATTGTGTCAAGAGATATGCCATTTTCATTAACAAATTCCTTAAGGGTAACCGGTTCGCTAAATTTAATATATATTTTTCCGTACCTTTTTTTCAAAAACCTTCTTGCCTTTAGAACCTGTTTAATGTTTTCAGGTTCCTTTTGCCCGCCTTCAATTTCATTAATATAAGCGCTTTCTTCAAGCACCCTGTCGTAACCTATATAAACAGGTACTAAGTTCAGATCTTCACAAGCGCCATTTTTGCAGGCATTGATTATTATCGAAAGGAGGCCGAGTTGTGGCCTAAGGAGTTTTCCGGTACGACTCCTTCCACCCTCTATAAAAAGCTCAATATTGAAGCCTTCTTCAAGCAACTTGTATATATATTCTGTAAAAATTTTGGAATAGAGTACAGCCCCTTTAAAGCTCCGCCTTATAAAAAATGCACCCCCTATTCTGAATAATGGCCCCATTGGCCAGAAAGAAAGATTTTTGCCAGCGGCAATATGAGGGCCAGGCATATTATTTTTCAGCATAATATAGGATAATATAAGATAATCTATATGACTCTTGTGACACGGCACAAGGATAAGAGGCCCTTTCTGGGAAGCAGCCTTAAGCTGTGCCAGCATTTCATGATTGACAGTAACGCCATCAAACATGAATTTGAGCAGCCATCTTACAAATATCGAAAACAGACCTATAAGAGTTGTATTGTATCTTGCCGCAATCTCATCAATATTCGAATCGGCCTGCTTGTGCACATTCCATATTTCCTGGCTATGTTTTGCTGCATATTGTTTCATGAACTTCTGCAATCTTGCACCAGTCAGGATACTCTCTTTAAGTTCCTGTTTTGACTTTTGCACAGGGCCGGTTATACTTTGGCGATGACGATTTATTTGGAACATAAGCTTCCGCCTCAAAGCCATAGTCATTTGATCTACAGTCAAATCCCTGTTTTCGGTAAGGTTTATAAAAAAATTTAAATTAACCGGCTCGGATATTTCTACAAAAGGCCTGCTCTTGTTGTTTAACAGGCCTGCCAATCGCCTGATTTTTCCGGGTTTCTCCTTGGTTCCAAGGAGTATATCCAGAAATGTCAGATATGATTTGGGGGGTTTTTTACTAAAAAAAATAAGCTGCGGCACCAGATAG
>JAGGWL010000073.1 GCA_021157555.1 Deltaproteobacteria bacterium
ACGATAACAAACAAACTGAAGACGTAGAAAATTATGTAAGAAATATAAGAAAAGGAAGATTCCATGCTAATTGATACCGATGTTATAATTTGGTATCTGCGTGGCAACCCAAAAGCCCTGGAAGCCATTGAGAAACACAAAGGTTTCTCAATCTCAGTTGTAACCTATATGGAATTAGTTCAAGGCATGAGGAATAAAAAAGAATTATCTTTATTACGCAAAGCCCTAAAGTCATGGAACACAAAAATTATCTACATTACAGAAGAAATATCAAGTAAAGCTATGTTTTACGTTGAACAGCATTATTTAAGCCATTCAGTAGAACTCGCAGACGCCTTAATAGGTGCAACGGCAGTGTCTCATGGTCTTTCATTATTAACAGGTAACGATAAACACTATAAAATAGTAAAAGAAATTAAGTTGTCAAAATTCAGGCCCGAGGGCACCACTATAAAATGAGTTACAACATTATTGGAATAGACTCCCAGTGCGTATCTTACCTGATCAATACAATACATAATATTGAGAAGCCAGCCGACAGTTTGGCTCCAGAAAAAATCGCTTTATTTAGAATTTACCTCTATGCGCCAGTGTTGCTCTATGTACCACCTACATTAACAGAAGAATGTGCAACAATCTAAACGAAAAAACCAAAAAAACGGGGACAGCCCAGCCCCTATTGTCGGTGAGATTTGCCCCGTGGGGCAATCAAGTATGACCTTAACCCTAACTCTCTGCCTTATAATATGATTGAAATAAACGTTAGAAAAGAAATATTGACTCGGATTAAAAATACCGAGAAAGAACATGATGTTAGAGTTTTATACGCCGTTGAGTCAGGAAGCCGAGCTTGGGGTTTTGCATCACCCAACAGTGATTATGATGTCAGATTTATATATGCACACCCTAAGAATTGGTATTTAGCGGTTGACCTTGAAGAAAAACGTGATGTGATTGAATATGATATTGTTGACGACATTGACATAAGTGGATGGGACGTTCGAAAAGCACTTAAACTTTTCTGGAAATCAAATCCAGCTTTTGTTGAGTGGCTTCAGTCTCCGATTGTTTACGTAGATGACAATCTCTTTGCTCCTCAAGCCAGAAAATTACTTGCCAGCAATTATTCAGTTGAAAACGGAATTTATCACTATCGAAGTATGGCTAAAACCAATTACAGAGGATATTTAAGAGCCCCTTTGGTTCCCATAAAAAAATATTTTTATGTATTGAGACCTTTGCTTTCAATAAGGTGGCTTAAAAAATATAAAGAGCCGGCTCCAATTATTTTTGATCAACTTAGAACTCTTATAGTTGATAATACAGTTTTAAACGAAGAAATAACCAGGTTGTTAAAACGAAAAAAGCTTAGTAAAGAGAAAGAGTTGGTGCCTTCAATGCCGGTGCTTAATAGTTTTATTGAAAGTGAGCTAAAGGGGTTGGAAGGATATGGAAAGAAAGCCAAGGGCCGAGACGTAGATTTAGGTTCACTTAATGTATTATTCCGCGAAATTGTAGGTGGACAAATAATACAGTGAGTACAAAAAAGTGGTAAAAACTGCGGTTGTTTTCCCTGATTTCCCATCATAGTTGTCACCATTTTTGATTTAGGAGAGTAGCAAACACATGCTTGAACATATAAAATTACTCATTGCTCAAACGCCTAGAGTCTTGCTTGGCATTGTTTTGTTCTGCACAGTCGCAATCATCACACCCGCCTCTTTTTTGCAGGATATCAGTTTTTTGCCCAACACAGAAACTTTAAGGCAATGGCTTTATATTGTCCTCGTATTCTGCGGATCATTATTGCTTTCACACTTTCTTTTTGGCCTTTTTCCGGTCTTCAAAAGCAGATTAAATGGATGGGTTATTGTTCACAGAGGAAAAAAAAGATTAAAGAACTTGACAAGGGGAGAAAAGAAAATTCTTAGTGTATATATCGACGAAGATACCATGACTAAGACATTCGAGTGTACTAACGGCGTTGTGCTGGCATTAGAAATTGAACACATAATTTACAGGGCATCGGAAATCAGTAAAGGATACACCTCTTTTCCTTACAATATTCAAGTTTGGACAAGACAACATCTCCTTAAAAATCCACAATTGCTCTCCTAATCATCGGATCAACCAATCTGCGAATAAGCTACCCCCTCACAAAAGAAGAATCAATATGAAAAAACTGCCCCAGGAGATCCTTAACTATTTTGCCACTTATACTGAGACGCGGTTTAATTTCAGGCGTTTGGTTAATTACAAGTGGACAAATGATGAAAAAACTCTCGATTTTTCTCTTTTTCCCGATTTTCAGCGCTCTTTACTGGAGAAAATAGCGACGGGAAACCTGACTCCGGTGATAATCCAGCCGCATGAGCACGCAATTGTTATTTGCCGCGACAGTGTATTGGTTGAAATTGAGAAGTTATTGAGGAGTAAAATTTCGTCAGATTATTTAGAAAATTGCATCAAAGATGAATATGAAATATTGGTTGAGCAAAACAACCTGTTTGTTTTCGGCGAAGATGGCCAGATAACCCTGGCTCAAGATGATGATGATGATGGCTGTGGCGATGGTAATGGGGAAGGTTATGACCTGCTTGATCAGCAGAAAAAGTTGGCGCAAAAAGAGGGCTTACGAACCTTCAACCTTGCTTTTCGTCGTCAGTTTGAAAAGATGCTTAACGATCTGCAAAGAAAAATTATTGAGCAGAAAAAAAATGAACTCAATATTGATCATGTACCGAATTCCATCTTCGGAATCACCAATTACGCAACTCAGCAACAGGAGCAGTTAAAAAGAATCGCGGAAAATTTTACTGACGGCGAACATTATATTGAGGCGATAAGAGATTATTTTAATACGGCAATTGAAGATATTGTTATTTATGACCTGTTTCACAATTTACAAAAGTATG
>JAGGWL010000256.1 GCA_021157555.1 Deltaproteobacteria bacterium
AAATTTTTTTTCATTTTAATTACTACTTACAATTATTAACACGAAATTAAACTTTTATATAATTTATATTTAGCCCTTATCTCTTATTTTCAACCTTTTTCTATTATTTTTACCATCCTTCCAGCAAGGCACCACAATAGTTTAGAAATGATTTTGTCCCCGCTCCCAAGAATTCTTACTATAATATCTTGACAATTATATACATTATACGATAGGGGAGCAACGGTTAAAGATTTTAGCATCTTAATAGCACTCACAGATATGGCACATATATTGCGTGTTGTATTATTCTTTTATTTATAGGTATTCTAATGATTAAAATTTGTAGCTTCCCTAAACTTGATAATCAATTAAAGATACGTTTTTTTACCCTTCTCGGTATCGTTACCATCATTTTATGTGGATGCGGCAAAAACCTGCACAACAACTATGATTTAAAACATAATAACGATACAACCAACATAAAAAACACCAGAATTGTACATCCAACCATTAATTCCGATCACTACAACACACAATCTTCTTGTCAAAAAACTGCTGAAGTTGTCCCACAAACTACAATAGACAATGATAACAATCAAGACTCTTGTTCAATGCAAAGCATGAAAAAAACATTTAACAATACCGCCGATATTAATCAACCAAAAAATATACAAATATCTTTGGATGAAGCGCTTGATTATTGTCAGGTATCCCAGGATTTCTGGCAAAAAGGAGAATTCGAGAATGCGATAGAATCCCTGGATCAAGCTTATTCTTTAATACTAAAAATAGATACTGACGCAAATCCCAAATTTATCCAGCAAAAAGACGATCTACGCTTTATGATTTCAAAAAGAATTCTTGAAATTAATGCTTCCCGCAATATTATAGTAAACGGGAATCATAACGAGATTCCCATAGTTCTAAATAAACATGTGCAGGCAGAAATTGATAAGTTTACCAAAAAAAATGAGAAAAGTTTCTTTATAGAATCATATAAGCGTTCAGGTAAATACCGTCCCTATATCACTGCTGAACTTAAAAAAGCCGGCCTGCCAGTTGAATTATCCTGGCTGCCCCTGATAGAAAGTGGATTTAAGGTAAAGGCATTTTCAAAGGCAAGAGCTCTCGGGCTTTGGCAATTTATTCCTTCCACAGGCTACAAATTTGGCTTAAAACGTACTATCTATATTGACGAACGGATGAATCCGGAAAAATCGACAAAAGCTGCGATTCAATATTTAACAGAATTACATAAAATTTTTGGTGACTGGGCTACTGTTCTTGCTGCCTATAATTGTGGTGAAGGAAGAGTCCTGCGCATAATAAGAAACCAAAATGTTAACTATCTTGACAATTTCTGGGATCTTTACGAACGTCTTCCAAGAGAAACGGCAAGATATGTCCCAAGATTTCTTGCCACTATTCATATACTGAATAACATGAAGAAGTATGGGCTTGATTCCATCATTACAGACAAGCCTATAGAAAACGAAACTATTATAGTATCAAAACAAATGCATCTTGCAAGTATAGCAAAAACGATTGGTGTCCCTGCAAAAAGACTCAAAGAACTCAATCCCGAGCTACGTTACAACATATTACCTGATGAGAAATACTCCCTGAAAATTCCTGTCGGAAAAAATGAAATTTTTCTCTCAAAAATAGACGATATACCGGTTGCGTCCATACCACGCAGAGCCTTTATTAACCACAAAATAAAATCAGGTGAGTCACTATCAACTATTGCCAGGCGCTATCATACAACCTCCAGCAGAATTGCAAGGGCAAACAATCTCTACAAACGAAATTTTATTGTAGCCGGCAAAATTCTAAAAATTCCACAAAAAGGAACAGTTCTTCACAAAAAGAAAAGGTACCGCAAACAAAAATATGGAAAAGCCACTGTACATATTGTAAAAAGAGGTAATTCCTTGTGGATTATTGCCAGCAAATATGGCATCAGCACAAAAGATATAAGTTCCTTGAATAATCTCAAATCTTCAAAACTGCATATAGGCCAAATTTTAAAAATTCCAGAACGTAAAAAAGACGCTTCAATTAATCAGGAAAAATTAGGAAAATATCTTGTCAATAATGGCGACAGCCCATATACTATAGCTCAAACACATAACATACCTCTGGAACGTTTTCTGCGCATTAACAATCTGGTGCCAAGAAGCAAAATATATCCAGGGCAGTGTCTTTTTATAGAATAAAATCTTCAAAAAACCTTATGCCCCCGTAGCTCAGTGGATAGAGCAATGGATTCCTAATCCATGTGCCGCAAGTTCGATTCTTGCCGGGGGCACCAGACAAAATCATTTAATATTAAGAGGTTAACGCTTATCAGTGTTAGCCTCTTGTTTATTAAATTATCTTCCTGTATTTTTACAACCTAAAATTGACCCCCCCATTTTTTTTGGAATATTTACGGCAGACCCGTTAATACAGCAAGCTTTTTAAAAATTTTTTAAGCGATTCAACTACTGAGGACGAGGATAAATATAAAACATCCCCTGTCGGGGTTTTTTATATTGTCAATCAATTCATAACGTAGAAACAAGGCATGCCTTGTCTCTACGTTATGCAAATACAAAATCCTGTTAATCCCTTAATCCTGAAAATCATGGTTCAGACAATATATGCAACTGAATAACAAAAAAAAAGCCCCCAGTCTGTTTTCAGCCTGGGGGCTTTCGGATTTGTTGTTTATGTTTTGCTAAATGTTTTTAATTATCTACCTGCCCCTATCATATGCAATCCTCAATATAAAGCATAAAATCATAAACGTCCCCTTCTTCCTGTAGGCGATTATTATGCCTTAATTTCATTTATTGGCAATATTTGTCTGCCATGTCGAATTGTTAGGATGGATATTTGTTTGGTTTCGATACGATAAATAATACGATAATTGCCGTAAATCAGTTCTCTAAATTGGCTATCACTAATTTCGGGTACAATCCGGCCGATTTCGGGAGACGATTTTAGCTGCTCAACTTTAGAGAATACTGTATCAATCCATTTTTCTGCCGCTGCTGGTTTGTCTTGGGCAATATAATCGGCTATTTCCGATGCTCTATCAACAGCAAGACGAGACCAAATTACTCTCATTTTGAAACTCGCTTTAATAGTTTCTTTTTTGCATCTCCATGGCTGATTCCTCCTCCTTTTTCCAATTGATTGAGAGAAGTTTGAATGTCTGATAAAAGCTCAATTTTCTCTTGCATGGCTTCAAATTCATTTGCACCTAAAAGGACCGCAACGCCTTTTCCGTGCTGTGTAATTACCACCGGTCTTTTGGTATCATGAACTTGTTTTATAAAATTTGTCATGCTATTCCTGACTTCTGACAGGGACCTGATATCTTCATCAATTTTTAATTTTTGCATATTGCACCTCATTAAGTATGTATTTAATACATTATATGGTACATCATATGGTGCATGCAAGTGTTGTTTTTGGAAGGGTAGAAAATGGGGACGCCTATGATTTTATGTTTTATGTTGAGGATTGCATATAATAGAAGCTGATTATACCATGGGCAGGAATAGATGGGCCAAGAGCGCTACACCAAAATTGCTACAAACCAGTTTTATCTCAAAAAAATCCTTATCTTAAAAAACTGGGCGCTATATCCATTTAAATCCATTAAAGGCAGAGATAGTTGAAAACATAGAAAGATTGAATAAACATCCGTGGTGTGGTCACAGTATTCTCATGAACAAAACAAAGCAGCCATGGCAAAATATCGATTATGTTTACAGGTTGTTTTCCGATCAAAAAAAAAGCCAGGAAAATCTACTCAAGTCGGCCGGTGAAAAGCTTGAAAAAAATACAATTTAAAGGTCAGAGGCTGTAATTTTAATCGGGCAATGGAAAAATCAGTTTAAGGTTCTTGGATAGAAATGCATAATAACATAGACGTCCCCTTCTCCATCCTAATTCTAATCCCAAGCCCTTTGAAACAATCCATTCTGTGTAGTCACCGACCGGATTGTTTTTAGTTCTGACAATGCGTCTTCGTTTCAACTCATTGAGAATCGATGAATTTAATTGAAGCAATTCTTTTACAGTTAAATCTCTAAGATCCATTCGCTCCTTCAGCTAACGGGCCGGGCTGTTAAGCCGCGAGAATCGCAGAGCTGAGAAGGAAATGGCTTTATATTTTCTTCTCAGGTCGAGAATCGCAGTCGGCTTCAACGCCGTGGATAGGTGGAGCGCTTTGCGCGGAA
>JAGGWL010000223.1 GCA_021157555.1 Deltaproteobacteria bacterium
ACATGTTGATTTTGTTAATGTTTAAAAAATAATTTTTTGCAAAAATAGACCAAAATGCAAATTGGCGAAGGTATTGGTTTAACGCTATTTTATAAATTAGTAGAATTCCTTAATTCATAATTTATCATTCATAATTTATCATTTTCATATAAACCGTTCTGATCTCATAAATCGAATCAAGTAAATTGCAATATTCCTGGGTTTGTTAAACCATCCTCTTTTGGTTATAAACAGATCTTTAAGGAAAACATCATAATATTTACAAATTTCTTAAATAATCATGTCTGCATCAGGAGCAAGTTTTTTTGATTATAGAACTTCAAAGGATTTCTTTTTGAAATAAAACTCTTCTTTGATGTGTGTAATAAAGTTTTCCTGACCAAATATTGAAGGAAGATTTTTAAGGGAAAAGAAACGTTTAATCTTTTCAGAATCATCGCATACCAAAATGGATTTATACCTTCCTCGACAGGCTGTTACGGAATGAAAATTTTTTCAAGTTCAAGGTAAAAAATTATTTTGACCACAGGCATACACCTTGTATTCCGAGGATCAAAATCAATTTTTTAACGCGGAAATTGGATAAATTAGCGTTTTGTAACAGCCGGTCGAAACAAACTACCGTCAAAACTATGGGCTTTATTAAAGCGTTGGGTGTAAATACTATTCAGATGTCTCATTACTCTTGATAAATTGGCGTCGGGTGTCTGAAGCAAGATATGGTAGTGGTTTGTCATTAAACAATAAGCCGCTATATTGACATTCCAAAGCTCTTTGATTTCTTTGAGTAAGTCCAGGAATAAAAGGCAATCCTATTTCTCTATGAAAATAGATTTCGATCGTCTTCCTCGGTTCATGATATGATACCATGCGCCAGAATATTCTATTCTTAGTGGTCGTGGCATGCTTTTTTATATAACAAAATCACTTAAGAGTCAAATGAAGATTTGACCCCTTTTTTTTCTAGATTTAGGTCAGGTTTGTTCGATCTACCCGATTTGAAACAGGCACAAAAGTTGAAGGAATAGCAAGCTATTTCAATATTTTTGTGCTTTCAGATCGGGCAAAGATGGTCTGAAGTTGTGATGCATGATTGGGGAAGTTATTTTGTCCTCGTTCCTTATCCTGTACCAACCTTAATAGCAGCCTGCATCATATTAATAAGAGGTGTGAGTGTAGAATCGGATTTGGCTGAGACAGCTATTCCGCCAAGCCTGGATGTTATGTTCAGCAAAGTTTCATTATCAACCAGGTCTTTTTTGTTAAGCACATTGATCACAGGGATATTTTCCAGTTTTAAGCTGATAAGTATTTTTTCAACAGATTCGATATGTTCCCTATACTGAGGGTTGCTGATATCTATAACATGCAAGAGGAGGTCAGCGTTCTCCATTTCCTCCATGGTTGCTCGAAAGGCCACCATAAGCTCCTTTGGCAGATCTTGTATAAAACCTACTGTATCGGTTAGAATTACCTCTACATCTCTGGGAAATTTAAGACGCCGGCTGGCAGGATCAAGTGTTGCAAAAAGGCGGTCTTCCGTTATTACTTTACTCTTTGTAAGGGTATTGAGCAGAGTAGATTTGCCTGCATTGGTATAACCTATTATTGAGATAACCGGCAGACCCTTTTTTTTGCGTCTGGCTTTCTGCTGCTTGCGCTGTTTTTTTACATGGGAAACTTCCTTTTCAAGGCGAGCAAGCCTGTCCCGCACTCTTCTTCTGTTGATTTCCAGTTTTGTCTCACCTGGTCCTCTTCCGCCTATTCCTCCGGTTAAACGTGACATTGCCTTGTTTTTTGTAACAAGATGCGGAAGCAGGTACTTTAGTTGCGCCAGTTCAACCTGCAGTTTACCCTCTCTTGTTTGAGCACGCTGCGCAAATATATCAAGAATCAACTGGGTTCTGTCTATTACTTTCAAATCAATTTTTTCTGTTAATGAGCGTGTTTGAGAGGGGTTTAATTCCTGATCAAAAATAATCATGGTAGCAGCATGCTGAAGGGCAATAATAACAATTTCCTGAAGCTTGCCAACTCCCATCAAAAAACGGGGATCAATTTTTTTACGCCTCTGAATAATAGTTTCCACAACTTCAATGCCGCTTGTTTTGGCAAGCTCACACAGTTCATTCAGTCTTTCTTCGGCCTTATATGCCGCGTCTGTTGTAATACTGACAAGGATAGCACGCTCTTTGCCTTTATCTGATTCATATAATGATCTTGCATAGGCGAGTTCATCTTCAACCGCGTTAATCAGCTCAAGGCATCCAATATCAAGCTGTTCCGGCTTTAATGTCCGGATCTGGTAAAAATTACCGTCAGTACTGTTCGGAAGAATATGAGCGACATGAACCATAGAAGGCAGGCCTTTTTCCGAAACATTTATGGCGGCCATTATATCGAGCTTCAGAAGCAAAAGATCTGTGAGATCATCCTGTGTAAGGGGGTCATTATCAAAATGAGTATGAATACATCTGAGTCCTTTTAAACGCCCCGGATATGTTCGATACTCACTTAAATCGGGAATAAAAATCTGCTGGTAATTACCGACTATTATATAATCTATTGTTCCGAGCCGGTTAACAAGAATGCCAACCTGTCTTTTAATCTCAAGTGAAAGACCACATATCTCCCTGGCAAGTTCCGGTGTAACAAGAAATTCAACAGGGATACGACGATTATAAAGCTTTTCAAGCCTTTTGATTTGATTTGCCTTAAGTCCGGCAATGTTTCCAAAAATTTTTTTCATATTTGTTGTAGAATAATCCCTGTGCGTGATGGAATATAAAGACTGAGAAAATTGCTTTGATCGGATTCAGTTTCACCGGAAATTGTAAAATGAAGCTGATCGGCTGTTAACCGCCCGTATCCCCCGAATTTTTTATCATCTGAATTCAGAATCATACGGTATTGGCCAGGAATGGAGGGAATACGATAATCCGTCCATGATCTGGAGGGATGAAAATTGAATACAAAGATAATACCTGCTCGTTCAAATGCTATTATTTTATCATGATCATGCTCATAAAGAAGATTCATATATGAAGATTCAAGAATTTTGCAGGTTCGGGCCATAGCAATCATATCACGATCAAATTCCCCAAGAAATTTATATTTCAGATCAGGGTCATCCAGGAGATGCCACTGACGTCTGGCATAATGATA
>JAGGWL010000026.1 GCA_021157555.1 Deltaproteobacteria bacterium
ACCGATGCCGCACGATCTTCGGCGGATATTGTTTTGACCCTGCCGGGCCTGTCGGTGATCATTGATGCTATTAAAGAGAGCCGCCAGATATTTCAGCGGATGAACAACTATTCCATATATCGTATAGCTGAGACTGTCCGGGTGTTGACATTCATGACCCTTTCTATTCTGGTATTTAATTTTTATCCCGTCACTGCAATCATGATTGTACTTCTGGCCCTGTTAAACGATCTGCCTATCATGACGATTGCCTATGATAATGTTAAATATTCCAATGAACCGGAAAAATGGAATATGAAGGTCCTTCTTGGTGTCGCCACTGCTCTCGGCCTTGCGGGCGTAGCCTCTTCTTTTGGTATTCTTTATATCGGGGATGAGGTTATGCACTTGAGCCGTGAAACTCTTCAGTCTTTTATTTATTTAAAACTCTCCGTAGCAGGACATATGACCCTGTTTGTTGCCCGAACAAGGGGGCCGTTCTGGAAAGTCAAACCTGCCTGGCCTTTATTTCTGGCAATCATAACTACCCAGTTGATTGCCACACTGATAGTTGTTTATGGTATTATTCTTCCTTCCATAGGATGGAAACTTGCTCTTTTTGTGTGGGGATATGCCCTGGCCTGGTTTATATTTAATGATCTTATCAAACTGGGCACTTACAGAATAGTTGAGCATACCTGGTTTGGCAAAAAACATCTTGAAAGAGTTAAGAGCCCAATAGGAAGCCACAGTCATCTGCCCTATTAGATATAATTTGGATGGATAAAAGAATTTATATTAGCATGAATAGAAATTCGGTATTTCAAGGAAACTCGAGGAGAGCTTATGGGTAACAATCAAATTCGGATTGGTTTTGTTGCAACGCGCCTGGAGGGAACGGACGGTGTTTCCCTTGAGACCAATAAGTGGGTGGCTGTTTTGAAGGGACTGGGACATGAATGTTTCTGTTTTTGCGGGGAATCTGACTGGCCGGAAGAACGAGTCCACATAGTCCCGGAGGCGCACTTCAACCATCCCGATATCTTAAAAATAAGCGAAGCGCTTTTCAAAGATAAAAGACGTCCTGGAGATATTGCCCGGGCAATTTACAAACTCAAGGAACACTTAAAGGCTAAGTTATATCAGTTTGTGCAGAAGTTCGATTTGAATCTTTTTATAGTAGAAAATGCATTATCTCTTCCCATGAATGTGCCTTTGGGAGTTGCGCTTACCGAGTTTATCGGTGAAACATCGATGCCCACGATAGCCCACCATCATGATTTCTGGTGGGAACGTAGCCGATATATAGGGACTCCTGCAGACGACTATCTACGTTCGGCATTTCCTTGTACTATGAGTACCGTTTACCATGTGGTTATTAATAATGTAGCCGCTCGTGAACTTGCTTTTAGGGCAGGTGTAGGGTCTATCCATATACCCAACGTGCTGGATTTTAACTCGCCTTCTTATTGGCCGAATAGTTATGCAGATGATATGAGACAGGAGTTGGGAATAAAGGAAGGAACCACTTTTCTGCTTCAACCCACGCGCATCGTACCCCGCAAAAGAATTGAAATGGCTATCACACTGGCACGGCGAATGGACACGGAATGTGTAGTCGTCGTTACGCATGAATCAGGTGATGAGGGCATTAAATATCAGATGTACCTCGAAGAATTTGCCGATCTTATCGGTGTAAAGTTCTTATGCGCATCGGAACGGTTTAACTATTTACGTCAAACAACACCTGACGGACGGAAGGTCTATTCAATAGCCGATGCATATAGGCATGCAGATCTTGTGACTTATCCATCGGCAATTGAAGGATTTGGAAATGCATTTTTGGAAACAATATACTACCGCCGGCCCATTGTGATGGAAGCCTATGAAATCTTCAAATGTGATATTCAACCAAAGGGGTTCAATGTAATTGGGTTTGAAAATTTTATAAGTCGGGAAATCGTTGAACAAGCCCAAGAGATACTTTGTAATCCTAATCTGGCCCTTGAATGGGCAGAAGAGAACTATCAACTCGGCCTTCGTTATTATTCATATCATACGTTGGAGAAGAAACTGGTTGCGCTATTGGAGCACTGTTTGGGTAGATGGTGAGATGTAGAACTAATTTTCACATAAACCAGGCAAGATTTGCATTCATGATGATGCTCCTAAAAAAGGAGACACTACATGGTCAAGGATAATGAGGGGCACGGCTTTCATAATGAAGAAAATCGCTTTAATTTCTACCGGGCCATGGAAAGATTTCTGCATAAGTATTCAGGGGGCCGGGTTGAAGCTGAATAAAGGGACTGATTTTAAGCGAACAGGCTGGAAGAATTGCCTTGAGGGATTTTGCCATAAAAAATTTGACAGAGGAATGGCTCCCTTCTGTGGATATCTCGGAGACCAAGAAAAATTTCATTGTAAAAGCTGAACTTCCAGGGCTGGATGCAAAGGGTGTAAATGTGAGTTTGTCCGGGGATCTCCTTACCATTAAAGGTGAGAAAAAAAAGCAAGAGGAAGAAAAGGACGAGTACCATCATTTTATTGAGAGATATTCCGGCTCCTTTCAGCGTTCCTTTCAACTGCCGACATCCGTCGAAGGGGATAAGGTAGAGGCAACCTTTGACAAGGGAGTCTTAAAGGTAACAATACCAAAGGTAGAAGAAGCGGAAAAGAAAGAAATTGAAATCAAGGTAAAGTGAATATTTATCCGCCCTTCCCGGGTTACATAATTATACCTCGAAAGGCCATAAATTGCGATTTTTCAATGGCCCTTAACTATCTAATAGCTGCCTTAGGCTCGCAATAGCCGGCTATTACGAATCCTCACACCTTACTTTTAATGCTCATTGCTCACCGGAAAAAACGCAATTTATAACCTTCTGAGTATAGTTTTTTGTTGAGATTGCCGAAACTTGAAAAAGCAACTCTACGAAAAAGAAGCAGCTTCTTTTGGAATTTGCTAAGGGCTTTTTTCTGAACAAAAAGAAACATCGTTGTTGAATCAAACAATACAGTCCCCTTTTTCAGGTTCAAGTTTGACGTGCACCACGTACATATTAACCTGACCCCCCCCTAAATGGTTAGCTGAATTAGCCTGAGCGTAAAGCCTGGCTTTCAACTTTCGCCGACGATAATTTTTTAGAAGTAAAAAGTAATTTTATGCAAAAATTTCGTTGGCCATTAAACAGCCAACTGGTTGTTTTTTTAATGATAAAAGTACTTTAGTTCAGGCACTAATTAGTTGAAAAACAGAAAGACTATCTATAGTACTTATACGACGCTATCGTAAAGAAGCAAAGGAACTATAACCATCTTCATCAGTTTCTGAAAGAGTTAATATTATAGGATCGTTAAACATTTGAAAATTTACTAAAGTTCTTTCCGGTGAGATGGACTCGCCAAATACATTATTTTTCAACAGATAACAAATTAATGAGGCTTTTTTATCTGTTTGAATAATCCTGTGCCCTTTTATTTTAAGGAAAGTTCCCTGAAAGAATCCAATACAAGTAATAATGTTTTTGCGCTTCCGTAAAACAATATATTCACAATCCGATTGGATATCGCCAATTTTAACATCTTTTACCCTATCACCCTTCTGGACGATTTGGTCATCAACACCTTTATTAATTATTTTGATAGATATTCCTGTTTCGTTTGTTTCTTTTTTTATCAAAGGTATCTGCTTATGATTCGTCGGGTACAAAAAATTTAAAAACGAAACCTGATTAACACCTAATGCTGTCTCAGCAGACAGTCCGTATATTATATTATCGCTATCATCCAACAATTGTCTTTGCTTCATAACAATATTGGTCGATGCTGCTAAAAACTGGAAACAAGAGGAATTTTTTCCTTGATATTGAATATATTTGTCTTTGATATCCAATGGACAACTACTAACAAAATTACATTCGACTTTTTCCTTTTTTAAATTATGAATTGAATCTCCAATAACATAATAGTTAGGTTTGAGATATATTACTGACCTTACCATATGATCGGTATTTTTTGATGTATAGCCGTTTCTTAATTTTTCCAATGGATCTTCTTGTTTAATATATGAGGAGTCACTTCTTGCATAGTTTAAAAATTCAGTTGTTAAGTATGGTGTTATTTTTTGTCTATTTCTACCATCCTTATTGTCCTGCCGATTTATCGTGATGGTATTGTGATTAATAGACTTTGAAAATCCCCTTTTCTTTTCCAATTTATAGTTTACGCCTAAATCTGTGAAATATCTTTCGCCAAATGCCTCAAGTAAAAAATTGTTCTGATCATTATGCAAATGATCGCCTCTATAAAAACCCCTTTTTGAAAGAGCAAAAAGCTTATCACCTTGAACAAAACTATCTCGCCAAATATATAGACCCGATTTTTTAAATAAGTGTTCCAGCTCTACTTTTGGCTTTACATACTGTGTTTGATTTTCTTTAATAAATCGATAGTAATGACTGACTAATGATACTGCAGATTCATTAAATTTTAATTTCAAATCTTTAACATACGTTTTGTATATCCATGCGAGATCAGGGTCATTGATTAATGCGGACCAGACTGCGATCCCATAGTATTTATTCCCTATTGTCTTCTTGGTAAATGGATTATATACTAATGAATTATACGAAGAATCGCCAAAATTAATTAATAATGGTATTTTTTCAGCGTCAATTCCTTTAGGAACCGCCATAGAACGTAAATACATAGCATAAGTAAATGGATTTTTAGCACCATGAGGTAAGAATTCATCAATTGCCATACCTAAACTTGAAGCCATTGGCTGAATTATATAGCTCAATTCTTGAATAGTTCTCAGGTAATATCCTGTTGCTGCTGTCACGCTCCCATCTTCAGGAAAATATTTCCTAAGAAAAGATTGGATGGCTCGTGCTGTCATAATATATTGATTTTTATATTTATCATCATTCGTATAATGATATAATAATCTTGAGCTTAGATACATTGCACCTAAAAAAGTTGGTGCCTGATTTGAATGCTGAAGGAATCCTGGATTTCCATTATAAGGTTGCTCTTTTGTTGTCCAACGATTCCCTTCAATCACATGTTTCTTAATTGGTTGCAAACCATTTACCTCAATAGCAGTAGCAATTATCTTTTTATCGGTTTCCGATAAAATAGAGTATATTAAATCGTAACTTATCACCATTTGCAAAATTATTAAACTTTCTTCAAATGGGGCAATAGCAGCAGGATGTTTTTTCCAATTCCGAAAACCTGAAAAATGTAACAACATTTCACGTACGGCGTTGCCTGCTTCCATGTTACCGGTTAATGCAAAACAGAAAGCGCAGGCAGTTACATGCCATATTCCTGAGGGACGTTTATATTCGTTTTCATCAATAGTTTCGTTTTTTCTCAATGCTCGCTGAATTGGTAAATAATATTTTTCCGGTTTATTAAAATTAAATCGATATGACTCACCTTTTCTTGAAGAATACCATTGTTTTATCTGATTATAATTATCTTTGCTCAGGTATAAACCTAATGGTAAATTATTTGCTAAATTGCCAGTTATTGTAGAACAGTATCCATACTTTGTAGAAATTATATCAAATGTTCCATATTGAATTACGGCCATATTGATAATTAAAAATAATAAAAAAAAAGGCATTATCCTTAACATCTTTTTTAGATTACGATAAAGCAAAGTATTTCTCCAATTTTAAAAATCTTTGTACAACTTCCACGATTCTCCACAAATTGACCCGGTAGCAAACCAAAGATATTTGGCTTAGAACACAAGCTGGAACAAAATATTGAAAAAAAATTGTTATTAATAAAAATTTCAATGCGCTAAAATATTATTTTTAGCTGGCCTTTCATTAACAGAATATACTGTTGCATATGTCACGCTCAAAATATTAAAAATCATAGGGGCTGCATTTTGTGCAATATCACTGCTAGATAATGCATAAAAAAAACCCAATAATATAAGATAGTTGAATGCCATATTGGAATTGAAAACTCTACGATAAGGCCTAAATAACATGCTGAAAAATATAAAACCAACCACTCCAAGTTCACTTAGAATCTCGAGAAAAATGTTGTGTGGGTAAGTATAGTCACGCAAGCCTCTACTTTTAAAACTATTGGCAAACCAGGACTTTTTTTGTAAAAAACGATTCCGATACGCATCCCACCAACCAGCAAATCCCACACCAACAATTGGATGGTTAATAAAAATTTTCAACGTTGGAACATATATATTAGTACGACCTTGGACAGCTTGGATAACTTTTTCACTTTTCCCGTGGGTTGAAAACGCTTTAAATGCTTTGGAAAAAGAGGGCAAATATACAAAAAATAAAATAATTATGAAACTGATTGTGAATGAAATAGCAAGAGCACCAATATTTTTCCTAAATTTTAAACAAAAAAAGGTAGTCATAGCTAATAATAACGAAAGAACAGGCCCTCTAGATCCTATTATCAGCATTGCTACAGCAAACAATACAATGACGGGTACTATAAAGAATGCTCTTTTAGAAAACCTGAATGATATGATATAATAAAATATACAGATACCCAATGATCTTGCTAACCAAATATTTCTATCAAAATTGGCGGTCTCACCAGAAATCCTGTGAAATAGAAACAAGTAAACAAGCATAACAATATTGACACTTAAAAACGTATTCATAAAATACTTTTCAAAAAGCGTTTTATTTGCAATATACATTGCTGCAAGGATCATACAGGGTAAAAAGACTTTGACCAAGTACATTTCTAATTTCCAAAGGCCATTGTCAGTAATGTTGGTTCTTACTGCCAGATAAACAATCCATGGAATCCAGTATTTTGCCACATTCCAAAGATCAGAAAATACCCTTTTGGGGGTAAATATAATTAACCATGCCAACAGACAGAGTATTGATAGGAATATAAATAGGGTTCTGTAACCAAGAGGAACAGGAACAATGGAAAATATCAACTCAGATGCATAAGGTGTCAAGGATAAATCAAACATTAAAATGAAAAGGGAAATGTATACAAAAAACATTATATTTTAAACCTGTTTTCCTATGGGGATTCAAATTTTAAATTTCATTTTCTTTGAATCCATCAAATTCTGGAACATCCACATAATTAAAGTTTTCTGATTATAACGGATTTTGGGGAGCTTGTTTTTCAGCATTTAAAAAAACAAAACCTTTATCCTATAAAGCTTTTCTGTGACATACCAAGAAACATGCATTCTGCTTTTTGAAGTAAATATGATGGATTCCAGAAACAAACAGTGCTGAATATAGCAGAGTTGCTGACATATAATATAATAATTTCAGCAAGTTATCATCTCCCCAAAATCCGTTATAATCAGTATTTATTTTGCAAGCAAAGCCTTTACCATACTTTTTGCCAAAAATTTAAAACTTGATTTAAGAGTCCCTCCCAATCCATGTTTTTGTACAGCTTTTTCATATCCAATTTCAACATAATCTTTAAAAAATATATTTCGTTTGTCAATTCCATAGTTTTGTGCTGTATGTTCCTTGAATACATATTCAGCATACTTCCATTCAATTGGATGCAGCGTTACTCTTTTTTTATCTAATTTTTCGATAAACCTTTTCCCTTTTTCAGTATTTATTAAGATGAGGGATAGTCCCTTTTCATCATTAATTTTCGGATTATAACGTCTATAACCCCAAAAATCTGCCAAAGTAAAATCTGCATGATGTTGGTGCGCGGAATAATTACAGCTATAACATGAAGTACGAAGTGTATAATTATTTAAAAAACCATTCAAATAAGGCTCAACACTATGAATTTTTTTATAATTAGATCCATTTTTAAAAGAGCAGAAAAGCATATATTGAGACCATCCCAATAATTTAGGTCTAAAATCAACATTAGTGATTTTACTTTTTTCCCTCTTTTCTAAATAGGACAAATGGTCGTTTAATATTTTCATTGAAGGCACACCATGACAAATAAAATCACAGGTCAGTAAACTCTCATTACCTTTTTGCAAATAAAATCTAAGCCCTGAAACCTGGCATGGTGTTCCAACAAACAATACGAATCTTCCGTCTTTAAGAAACTTTTTTATTCGCTGAAAACTATTTCCTATATAACTCTGAACATATTTTGATTTTCTCAAAGCAGCCCAGTTTACATCCTCCGAAGATTGGTGCATTACCTTATGTTGTTTATAATTATGCGCTGAACCAAAAATAACGCCATTGTTTTCAAGGACAATTTCGGCTAAGGCACTAAAGGCACCTCCTGAAGAACTAAGTTTTCGTATTTGATCATCATTGTGCCACCCATAGTATGCTATTTGTATTAAATCTCCATCTACGACTCCATCGTTACACTCAGGGCAAACTAAAATACACTGTTGACATTCTATACATATATCAAAATCAACATTAGGATAAAAAAACCCTTCTTCGTTTTCGAGCATTTGGATGGCTCCTTGCTTACAAACATTCATGCATGCACAACAACCCGTACAAAGCGATCCAAGTGATAATATTTTTAAGTCCATTAAATTACTATAAATAAGCGCTCTTTCTTGTTTTGAATTTATAAATTAAAAACATAGAACTAATAGCAGACATGAAAAAGAAAGATAAAACCTGGCCCCATGCTGCCCCGAAAAACCCATATTTAGATATCAACACTTTAAACATCACAACACAGATGACCGTACCAGTAATCTTATTTAAAAGTGTAACTCTGGAATAACCATAGGCGATTATTATTGAAGACATTGAAAAATAGATACATGTAGTTATATTTTTTAATGCTAAAATTCTGGCAAATTGTGATGCTTCTGTAAATCTGTCAAATGTCAATATTTTTATTACTAAAGGAGCAAAAGCAATAAATGCGATTATCGGTATTGCATTTAATAAATTAATACCCCCAACAATTTTTATTATTTTTTTTTTGTTATTAGCAGCTACTGCCTGAAAAATATCCGGTTGAAAGGTCTGTGATATTGCAATATGAAAAAGAGCTAAATAACCAGTAATTCCGAAAGCAACATTATATAATCCTAAATTATAATTATCATTTATTTGTTCCAACATAGCTCTATCTATTCCCATAAAAAAATAATTCATTGATGCGGCTATAATTAACGGCCAACAAAATAGCAGAGCATCTTTTAAAATTGCTTTATCTATCTCTATCTTTTTTACCAATTTAAAGAAACAATACAATCCTACTATTATGCCAGTCAGCAAAGAGGATGTTAAGAAGCCTAAAGCGCCTAATTTTAATAAAATAACTAACAAAAAAACTATTATTGAATAAAAGATAGTATTAAACAGATTATATTTAAAAAAAGCTTTGGCATCTCTTTTCATTTTTAAATCGATCAACTTGAGTTGAAAAAAATTATTAAAAAAAATTGTGGAAAAAGAAAGATAAAACCTGGCCCCATGCTGCCCCGAAAAACCCATATTTAGATAT
>JAGGWL010000136.1 GCA_021157555.1 Deltaproteobacteria bacterium
GGAACATCACATTTCGGTCTGCAAATTTTGTATAATATATTAAACAATCATAAATCTATTGTTGCTGAAAGAGTATTTGCTCCGGCGCTGGATTTTGGTGGATACCTAAGATCATCCGATACACCACTAATGAGTCTTGAATCGCGCCGGCCGCTCAAAAATTTTAACATAATAGGTTTCAGCCTTTTGTACGAACTTAACTATACCAATATTCTTTATATGCTGGATCTGGCAGGGATACCATTTTTTGCCAGTGAAAGGGATCTTTCTTTTCCTTTGCTGATTGCCGGCGGCCCATGTACCTGCAACCCCGAACCTGTTGCCGATCTGTTCGATGCCATAGTGGTGGGTGACGGAGAAGAAGTTATAATGCAGATATCCCGGTCATGGATGGAATGGCAAGAAGGCGGTCTGAATGATAAGAATTCTATCCTGAAAGCCTGGTCTGAAATCAAGGGCGTTTATGTTCCGTCTATAAAGAATAAAAGAGTTCAAAGAGCTATCATAAGCAGCCTTGATGATGCTCCTTTTCCGGATAGTCCGATTGTGCCTTATAGCAGGCCGGTGCATGACCGTTTACGCCTTGAAGTTGCCAGAGGATGTACCAGAGGATGCAGATTCTGTCAGGCCGGTATGATTTACAGGCCTGTGCGGGAACGATCTCCAGAACACCTTATTGCTTTGTCTGATGCATCCATAAAAGCAACCGGATATGAAGATATATCCCTTTTGTCTTTAAGCACAGGCGATTATGGCTGCATTATTCCTTTGATGCAATCCCTGATGACCAGATATAAAAATCAAAAAATCGCCGTATCCTTGCCCTCTCTCCGTGCCGGAACACTTACGCCTGAGTTAATGAAGCTTATAAAAAATGTAAGAAAAACCGGCTTTACCATCGCACCTGAAGCTGGAAGTCAAAGACTTCGGGATGTTATTAATAAAAACATTACTCAGGATGATATTCTTAAAACAGTCAGGGACGCATTCGAATTGGGATGGACTACTATCAAACTCTACTTTATGACAGGCCTCCCTACAGAAACCGATGATGACCTTAAGGCGATCCCAGCTTTGGTTGATGAAATACGATTATTAACCAAAAGCTCCGGTAAAAGGAAAAAAAGAATTAAAATAAATGTTTCCGTATCAACTTTTATCCCGAAATCTCATACTCCTTTTCAATGGGAGCCACAGATCTCTTTGGAAAAATCAAGACATAACATAAGCTGGCTCAAGGATAATCTAAAAGCCGGAGAAATACATTTTAAATGGCAAAACCCTGAAGTTAGCCTGCTTGAAGGCCTCTGGTCAAGGGGAGACCGGAACCTGTCTAATCTGCTGGTCGAAGCATATAAAAGTGGCTGTTTGTTTGATGGTTGGAGCGATAAATTTAATTTCAATTTATGGCAAAAAGTTTTATCCGCCACAGAAACGGATATTGAGTATTATACTTCTCGCAAAAGAGATATGGACGAAGTCATGCCCTGGGATCATATTGACACAGGGATATCAACCGATTTTTTAAAAGATGAGCTCAAAAAAGCAATATCCGGAACAAGTACGGATGACTGTCGCTTAAAGGAGTGTAATAATTGTGGGGTATGCGATTTTATAAATATAAAACCGAAAGTTTACAAGCCACAGATAGATAATATCATTGATAATCCTGCAAGCAATGAATTGCCCGGTACAAATAATGATAAAATAATTTATAAAAAGATCAAGATATCTTATTCAAAACTTGGGGCAGCAAAATACTTTGGACATCTTGAGCTTGCCAACATATTGATGCGGGCAATACAGCGTGCCGGTATTATAGTAAAATTTTCCGAAGGCTTTCATCCAAAGCCCAGGATTTCCTTTGCTGATCCGCTCCCAGTAGGTATGGAGAGCGAGAGCGAATCAGTCTATCTTATGGTATCCGATAATATCAGGCCGGAGGATATTATGAATAATTTAAACCGCCAACTACCGGAAGGTCTTTTTGTTCATAGCTGTGTTCTGGCTTCTTCCAGGCCTGAACAGGAAGCAAATAAGAATAAAACATATATGATCTCTCTACATTTCGGCTCTTTTGATCAAAAAAAAATGGATTATTTTTTTGATCTGCCTGAATTAATTATTACTAAAAAAAATCGCAAGGGAGAAAAAAAAATAGATCTAAAAAAATCGGTTTCTGCAATAGAAATTATAGAGCCATCAAAATTAAAAATGGAGCTAAAAACCGGAGCCGGAAAAACCGTTCGGCCACTTGAAGTAATAAAAAACATATTCAGCATACCGGAGCAGGAAATCAAGCTTGCCTCGGTAACCAAACTCATGAGACCGTAAAAAAATTAAAATTAGATAAAACCCTTCTGTCCAAGAAACAGAAGTATTTCCTGGGCTGACTCCTCCGGTGTAAGATCTGTTGTGTTAATCCTTAATTCCGGTGACTTGGGAATTTCATAAGGATCATCCACACCTGTAAAGCCTTTTATCAGCCCTGCCCTTGCCTTGGCGTACATTCCTTTTCTGTCCCTTTTTTCACATTCTTCTATAGGCGTAGAAACATGAACCTCAACAAAACCGCCATATACTTCAATATTTGATCTTATTTCCACTCTTGTCGCTTCATAGGGAGCTATAGGAGCGCAAATAGCTATGCCGCGATTTTTTGTAATTTCACCCGCCACAAATCCAATTCTTCGAACATTTATATTCCTGTGCTCTTTAGAAAAACTGAGTTCACTAGACAGATTATGTCTTACTATGTCACCGTCCAGCAGTGTCACCGGCCGCTCGCCGATCTCCAGAAAACGGGAATAAATTATCTTCGCAATGGTAGATTTACCGGCTCCTGAAAGGCCGGTTAAAAAAATCGTAAAGCCCTGTTTTATCGGTGAGGGATATGCCTTTTGCAATTCCTGGATAACTTCAGGAAAACTGGCCCATTCCGGTATCTTTTTCCCTTTACGAATACGTTCCCGGATATTGGAACTTGTAAGGGAAATGGTTTGGGTGCCATCGGGCACCTTATCCGCCGACCGGTATTCGTCTTCAAAGGGCAAATATACCATCTCCTCAAAAGGCACAATATCAATGCCTATTTCATCGCTGCAATCCATGACGAGTTTGCGGGCAGCATCATCCTCATAAAAGGATTCCCCTTTGCTGTTGCTGCCCGGGCTGGCATGCCCGGTACCTACTATAAAATGAGTACAACCATAATTTTTTGAAATAATAGCATGCAAAACCGCCTCTTTCGGACCGGCCATTCTCATTGCCAGGGGAAGCAGGCTTAATATAAAAGAATCCGGCGGATAATGTTGTGCAATCGCCCGGTAACATCGTACTCTGGTATAGTGATCAAAATCACCTGTTTTTGTGATGCCGGCAGCAGGCAAAAAAAGCAGATTGGCTTTAGCTGCCCGCATGGCACTGATGGTCATTTCAAACTGAGGTTTGTGAATCGGCTGCCTTGTATGGAATCCAACCACTCGCTGCCAGCCGAGCTTTTTATATATCCCCCGCACCTCATATGGAGAAAGTCTAATCTGCTTAAAATCAGGGTGAATGGGAAGACTTAGTACCTCAAGCTTTCCGCCAATATAAAATTTTCCGGCCTTGTTTAAAATATAAGTCACGCCAGGATGATTATCATCAAGAGTGCCAAAGGATTGGAGTGCCTCCTTTTCACGATCAACAGGCCAGATATCCTCAATATGCAGAACTGCAAGAAGAAAGCCTTCTTTATCCCTGAGCGCCGCAGATTGCCCCGCTTCCATTGTTTCAGCTTGACGAGCTGAAATATCCAGACAAATCGGAATAGGCCATAAAATATCGCTTTGCAGCCGCATCCGGTCTAAAACAGATTCATAATCAGATCGTGTCATAAATCCTTCAAGAGGTGAAAAAGCGCCTGTTGCCAGCAGTTCCAGATCGCAATGCTGACGATGATTTAAAGTTATATCCGGCAGGTTCAGTGCGACATCTTTTAACATCAGGCTCCGCTCCTGATCAACCAGAAGCTGGGTCAGTCTACCTCCGTGCGCTTCCATATCGGGTGTAAAATGCATATATTAAACTCCTTTCTCTGTCATATATAGGCTTTAAGATAATGATTTTGGGAAGGCCAGAGGGAGGAAGACGTATTGTAATACTCCAACGACCGATAACGTACCCAAAATCTTTATCTTAAAGCCTGTACCATTGGCAGGTTTTTTTTATGCCATATTCCAGGGTTGTAGCTGCTCGCCATCCAAGGCTGTTAATTTTTGAAACATCAAGGCATTTAAGCATTGTACCGTCAGGTCTGGATTTATCGAATCGCAGGCATCCTTTAAATCCTGTTATTCTGGCAATTAATCCGGCCAGATCTTTAATTGGTATTTCTTTACCGGTACCTACATTGATAATCCCGGAATCATCATAATTATTCATAAGAAAAAGAGCTGCATCAGCCAGATCATCCACATATAAAAACTCCCGGCTGGGAGTGCCTGTTCCCCATATCTCAACCTCATCAAGCCCTTTTTGCACTGCTTCATAAAACTTTCTTATCAAAGCCGGAAGTACATGAGAGGTTTCAAGATCAAAGTTGTCATGCGGCCCGTAAAGATTTGTCGGCATCAAGCTGATATAACGGGTACCATACTGCCGGTTGTATGCCTGGCACATTTTGATTCCTGCGATTTTGGCTATTGCATATGGTTCATTGGTGGGCTCAAGATATCCTGAAAGCAGATGCTCTTCCTTCATTGGCTGGGGGCATTCTTTAGGGTATATGCAGGAACTGCCCAGAAAAAGAAGTTTTTTAACACCATTCAAATAAGATGCGTGGATAATATTTGTCTGGATGGCAAGATTAGTAAATATAAAATCAGCAGGAAAGGTATTATTACCCATTATCCCCCCAACTTTTGCTGCAGCTAAAAATACATACTCAGGTTTTTCTTTTTTAAAAAAATCCTCGACCTCTTCCTGGCGTGTAAGATCAAGCTCAGAATGTTTTTTTTTTATTATATTATTATATCCTGTCTGGCGAAGATGAGCTACAATAGCCGAGCCCACGAGCCCACCGTGCCCGGCAACATATATTTTTGATTTTTTTTCCATCTCATTCCCAATCTATTCAAAATTGTTGTATATACGATACCCTTCTCGCTTACATAAGTTGTCCTGCTCTGCGCACTGGATATCCTCTTTTACCATAATCCTGATCATTTCTGCAAAAGAGACTTCTGCTTCCCATCCGAGTTTTTTCTTTGCAAGAGAAGGATCTCCAAGCAAATAATCGACTTCCGTGGGACGGAAATAAGAAGGATCTATCCTCACAAGAATTTTACCGGTTGCCTTATCAAAACCTGTTTCATCAACACCTTTTCCTTGCCAGAGAATATTAATCCCAATCTCCTGAAAAGCTTTTTCTACAAAATCCCGTACTGAGTAAGCAGATCCTGTAGCAATGACAAAATCCTGTGGTATTTCCTGCTGCAGCATAAGCCACATTGCCTTTACATAATCACCGGCAAAGCCCCAGTCTCTTTTTGAATCAAGATTTCCCAAAAAAAGGGAATCCTGAAGTCCCAGGCTGAATCTGGCAACTGCTCTGGTTATTTTACGTGTCACAAAAGTCTCTCCTCTTACAGGTGATTCATGATTAAAAAGAATACCATTACAGGCAAACATATGATATGCCTCCCGATAGTTAACCGTAATCCAGTAGGCATAAACCTTGGCAGCGCCGTATGGACTGCGGGGATAAAAAGGGGTAGTCTCCTTTTGAGGGATTTCCTGAACCTTGCCATACATTTCACTGGTCGAAGCCTGGTAAAAACGGGTCTTTTGTTCCAGACCTAAAATTCTGATGGCTTCAAGTATACGCAATGTTCCAAGAGCATCCGAATTGGCAGTATATTCAGGTGTTTCAAAAGAAACTTTTACATGACTCTGGGCTGCCAGGTTATAAATTTCATCAGGTTGTACTTCCTGAATAATACGAATCAAATTAGTGGCATCTGTAAGATCGCCGTAATGCATCAAAAAACGCACATCATCGTCATGTGGGTCCCGATAAAGATGATCCACCCTTGATGAGTTAAATGAAGACGATCTTCGCTTGATTCCGTGTACCTGGTAATCTTTTGAAAGCAAAAATTCAGAGAGATATGCTCCGTCCTGGCCTGTTATTCCGGTAATCAAAGCTTTTTTCATATTTTATTAACCTGTTTTTTTTTATTTTAAGATTGAAAAGATTGAAAGGAGGATTAAGTCGTGATAGATAGAATCATCACAAAAGAATCAAATTGTAAAAAGATATCATATGAATGTAAAAAGCATGATAAAACAACTTATAAAAAAATGCAAACGGCTTGAAGGAGATCCTCACCATATCGGCCTTGGTATGGGTATAGGAATTTTTATCAGTTTCACTCCAACCCTGCCTTTTCAGACTATCATTGCCGTTACTATAGCCATTCTGTTTAATGGAAACAAAATAGCCGCGGCAATTGGGGTCTGGTTCAGCAATCCTTTAACCATTCCTTTTTTTTATCTTGGAACCTATAAATTAGGCATAATGTTATTCGGTAATTCCAAACCCTTTGATACTAAATATGCATCTATAAAAGATCTGTTAGAACTTGGATGGGATACAACCATAGCCATGATGGCCGGCGGTATTTTTTTAGCCATCCCTTTCAGTATTACTGCTTATTTTATTACAAAAAAAATATTTATTACAATACAAGCAAAAAAGAGAAAAAAACAGAAGAAGAAAGAATAAGAAGCTCTGAGTATATTATGACATCACCAGGAAAACTTTTATCAGCATGGAATCTTCATCCAAAAAAACAACTAGGGCAAAATTTTTTATCTGATCCATCAACCGCAGAAATGATCATTAACCGGTCAGGAATAGGTTCTGAGGATACTCTGCTTGAGGTCGGTGCCGGATTAGGGGCACTTACCATACCTGCCGCGCGTATTTCAAAAAAAGTCTATGCTGTGGAAAAAGATCAGGGACTGATTGATCTGTTGAAAACCGAGCTTCTTGTATATAATATATCCAACACCACCTTGATTAACAGTGACATTCTGCAGTTGGACCTTAAACAATTTGTAGAAAACGAATCCAAAAAAATCATTGTAATTGGAAATCTGCCATATAATATTTCTTCCATGCTTCTTGTACGACTTATAAACAACAGAAATATTGTCAGCCGTGCAATACTGATGTTTCAGAAGGAAATGGCAAAACGAATTTATGCCGGCCCGAATTGCAAGGATTACAGCAGACTCTCTGTTATGACTCAATATTGCGCTGATATAAAAAAAATAGCAACAGTCAAGGCTCCACTTTTTTTCCCAAAACCAAAAATTGATTCAGAAGTGATTGAACTGACTTTCAAAACCAGGCTGCAGTATCAGGCTGATGATGAGCAGCTCCTTTTCATGGTTATTAAAGCAGCATTTTCAAAAAGAAGAAAAACCTTAAGAAATTCACTGGCCGGAAACATACTTGAGATTGATACACAAACAGCATTTGATTTGCTGAAACAGGCAGAGATTGATCCTGTCAGAAGAGCAGAAACCCTGACAGTGCATGAATTTGTTAAACTCAGCAACCAGTATGGGACACAGATGCACACAGATAAACACAGATAGATAAAAGTAAATATGGAACTATGAAACAGACCTTTCATCAGATATTAATAATACTCTGTGCAGCAATGGTTGTTTCCCTGTTATTTAATCATATAAGACCTGATTATATAAAATCAGGTAAAATAGAATCAGGAAGGCTGCCGCTGATTGCAAACAATGTTTTACCTCAGCATGATGATAGTGTCAGTGAAATATCTATTGAAAATGCCTATAAAATATTCAAAAAAGGGGGAACTTTATTTATTGATGCAAGGCCTGAAAGTGATTTTAAAAAAAGGCATATAAATGGTGCTGTAAATCTGTATGAAAAAGAATTTGATGAATTTATAGATGATTTTTTATCTCTCAGAGACCCGGAAACCCAAATAATTACATATTGCGATGGCATCCATTGCTCCCTTGGAA
>JAGGWL010000151.1 GCA_021157555.1 Deltaproteobacteria bacterium
CAGCATCATATCTTCCGGAATTAAAGATTTGGAGTTATATGAAAGATTGCGAATATTATCAATTTTGCTTTTGGATTTAACATACAGGGATAATGATTTTTCTCGAAAAGAATTAAATCAGGCAGTAAATAAAGCATTAAAAACTGTTACAAAAATATTTAATAAAGAACTAAAGCAGATCAACAAGCTGTCATCTTTGGATATTATCAGTCTAATGGTGCCTTTTGAACGGGCTTATCTTGCGCTTCTGCCATCAATCAAAATATCGGATATTTTTGTAAAAAAGTGGAAATACATATCAAAATATATAAACGATACAGATATTATTGTAATTTTTGATTATATATTTGAAGACAATACTTTGGAATTAATAGAAAAAGAGATTCATAGAAGAAATTCAAAGGCAATAGAGCCGCAAAAAGCCATTATGGATTTTTACCTTGCTGTTATTAAATATATACAAGGTGAGGAGATTACTTCATCACGGTTTGATACTATAATTGATAATGCCGATATGAAGACACTTCAAGAAGTTCAGGCAGTTTCACGGAAACTTGCAGGTCACACTTCAGGAGCCCTGCAAGCAGCTCTTGCCACCTTTAATTTTAATGTGCTCAATGAATATTCCCATAAGATGTTTGATGATTATGACGATTATTATGATAACGATTATGATGATGATGATGATGATGATTATGATACATTTTTAAACTTGCCAAATATGGATTTTGATTTCGATTTTAATAAATCAGGCATTCTTTCCGATGAGATGTTTTTACAGAAAGCCGAGCATTTTGTTCAGTCTTTACATTTTAATGCTCTTCCTGATGAAATGATTAAAATGTTAAGGAATTCTATACGTTCTAATCACAAAGGACAGAAGTCTTTGGATGTGATATGCAACGCAATAAAACGAGTTAAGAATAAAGAGATATCCCGTGAAGTTAAAATATTTTTTTTAGGAACAGGCACGAAAGGACTTGGTGAAAAATAGAATGCTTACTTATTATCTCACGCTTGGTCTTTCGCCGGATGTATCGGATGCTGATATCCGTAAATCCTACCTGGATTTGGTAAAAAAAAATACACCTGAAAAAAATCCAGCTCGATTCAAACAAATTACAGAAGCTTATGAAAAAATTAACACTAAAAGAAGACGTATTGAATCAAAAATTTTTAATGGTCTGACAACAGCCAACTATGAACAAGCCTTATATGAATTAGTTACAGCTCGTGAAATGAAAAAAGCACGGGCAGGCTTGCGGGAACTGTTCAAAGCTGAAAAAGAACTGCGATAAAAATGATTGGAAAATTTAAAGATGTTTCGTGATAAACTGTACAAAAAAATTCAAGTTTGTTACAAAAAATTTCAAAAAAAAATTATTCTGCCGCCAATTAAACGCTTTGTAGTGTTTTTGTCAAGAATAGTAGAAGATAATGGTGAACAGGTTGAGTGGAAGGAGCAGGTCATGAACGATTTTGGCTCATGGCTGGCTGAATTGCCTGATATACCACAGGAAAAAAACGGAACTTTGGATAGATGCGACCTTTTTACTCTTTTATCCGAATTTACAGCATTGCGGCAAGAGATTAAAATACAGAATCGGGAACAATCAAAAATGCTGGGCAGCTTTACATCTTTTATTGATACATATAAGGAAACAACTGAGCTTTTCAGGCAAAGGTCAAAAGAACTGGATTCTTTGGAAGAAAGAATAAGACTTGAATCAGAGAAAAAAATAGTTAAACTTTTTCTGGATTTACGCGACGGACTTATTCGCGGATTATCAGCAGCTACAAAAGCAGTAAAATCAAAAAGTTTTTTCCGTCCTCCTCCCAAAGGGATTGAAGAGATTGTGGAGGGATATGAAATGGCTATCCGGCGTTTTGACCGTGCATTATCCATGATTGATATATATCCTGTTCAGACTGTCGGTCATCCATTTAATCCCAGGACAATGAGAGCGGTTGAGAAAAATACTGTTAAAGGGATGGAAAAAGAGATTGTGCTTGAAGAGCATGTGTGCGGATTTATACGAAATGATAAGGTGTTTAAAATAGCAGAGGTAGTAGTCAATAATTAAGGAGATCTTTAATGGAACCAATAGTAGGTATAGACCTTGGAACAACAAACTCCGAGATTGCTTTTATAATTAATAAAAATGCTGAAATTATCAAGGATAACGACAATGGAATTGTCCCTTCATGTGTCGGCCTGGGAGATAATGAAGAAATTATTGTAGGGATGGAAGCCTTAAACAGATTTGTACTGGCCCCTGATGCCACGGTTCTTTCTGTTAAACGCTTAATGGGAACTACTGAAAAAATTGTTTTAAAAGATTCTTCATATCTTCCACAGGAAATATCTGCGTTTATCCTAAAGGCTCTGAAAGAAAGGGCTGAAAAAAAAATCAAACAAACAATATCAAAAGCGGTAATAACAGTTCCTGCCTATTTTACAGATGTACAGCGTAATGCCACAAAAGAAGCCGGAGAAATTGCAGGAATGGAGGTTGTAAGGATAATTAACGAACCAACCGCAGCGGCTCTGGCATATGAAAGTGACAATCCTGATAATCAAAGAATTCTTGTTTATGATCTTGGGGGTGGAACCTTTGATGTGTCAATTGTAAAAATAGAAAACGGTGTTGTGGAAGTATTATCCAGCACAGGCGATAATCATCTTGGCGGCGATGATTTTGATATGAAAATTGTTGATCTGCTTGTAACCTATCTTTCTGAAAATAATAAAATTTCCGTAACTAACGACAAAACTGTTATGGCTAGGCTTAAACGAGCAGCCATTGATGCAAAAATAACATTGTCAAATCTTCCCTATGCTAAAATAGAAGAAGATCATATTGCAAAAAAAGGATGGAAAGACATCCATCTTTCCTATGAGCTTTCGCGCATTGATTTTGAAGAAATGATTGATGAATACCTTTCCAGGACAAACGATTCAATCAGCAAGGCGCTAAAGGATGCTGCATTGCTGCCATCTGCAATTGACAAGATTATCCTTGTAGGCGGCTCCACAAGAATCCCCAAAATATCGGAAATGATAGAAAAAAAATTCGGCAAACTTCCACATAGTGAAATAGATCCGGATCTTTGCGTGGCGCTTGGGGCAGCTATCCAGGCTGGCCGTGAAATGGGTATGGATTCATCAAGTGTTTTGCTGGATATAACGCCCTATACATTCGGTACCTCGGCCATAGGATATATTGACAGCGTTTACAGCCTTACAAAATTTGTTCCTATGATACGCCGCAATTCCAAACTGCCTGCAGGAAAAAGTGAGGCATTTTATACAGCCGTAGACAATCAGGAAAAGGTGGACATAACAGTATATCAAGGTGAAGAACCTAATGCCCTTGGCAATGTACTTATAGGCACATATTCCTTTACTTTGAGCAAAGCGCCGTCCGGAAGCGTTATTATTCTACGTTTTGAGCTTGATATAAACGGTATCCTGAAAATTGAAGCTATTGAAAAAGAGAGCGGCAAAAAAATAAATGCGGTCGTAGAAAATGCGCTCTCTGAATTTTCGGGCCAGGATCTGGCTGCATCAAAAGCAAAGATAGAACAAGGCTGGGGAAAAGGTTTAGAGCTTTTGGATAAGAATGGCTCGGAAACAATAATGCCTGATGAAATTAATAAAATTATCGAACAAGCCGAATCTGTTCTTGAAGAAGCGCCTGAAGAAGATCGTGATGAGATAATTAATCTTATTGAAGATATCAAAGACGCTATTGATGACGATAGACTTGATGACGCCAAAGAGTCATGCAATGAACTCGAAGAAATTTTATTTTATCTTGGCTGAAAATTATGAAAAGATGTCCCACATGCAATGCTAAACATTCAGGGAAAAGAATCTGCCATCGCTGCAAAACCGATTTAGGACAACTGTTTGATATCAAAGCGATGGCTGCCGCGCACACAGCTAAAGCAAATGCAGCATATAAAGTGGATAACTTCAGCAGGATGTTTTATCATGCCAGGCGTTCATATTCCCTGTGTCAAACTCCGGAATCTATAAAAATATTTGCATGTGCAGCATTGCTTAATAAAAAATTCGACCTTGCATTTTTTTTAAGTAACGTAATTAGGAACGAGGACAAAATAACTTCCCCAACTATGCATCACAGCTTCAGGCCATCTTTGCCCGATCTGAAAGCACAAAAATCTTGAAATAGCTCGCTATTCCTGCAACTTTTGTACTTTCAGATCGAACAAACCTGACCTAAATCTGTGCGCCTACTTGTGGAAGTTATTTCGTCCACGTTCCTTAGGGAAGATTTCCCACTATCATAGAAGTAACGCTGTCATGCAGCAGCAACCCTTTTGGCGTGAGCGCACAACGATATTGCCCGGCTGTCAGATACCCTTTTTTTTCAAGATAATAGACTGTTTTGCCAAATTGATCATAAAAACCCGAACCGAATCGTTGTTCAAATTTTTCAATATCTATCCCTTCAGAGGTTCTCATACCGAGGAAGATTGATTCCATTATCTGCTGCTCTCTTGTCAAAAGCTCTTTTTCCATAATCGGAGACCTGTTTTCAGCAATAGATTTTATATATTCCTTCAGATTCGAAGTATTCCACCAGCGCGCAGGTTCTATATAAGAATGGGCTGACGGGCCGAGTCCGATATAAGGAATATTCGACCAGTATTTTTGATTGTGCCTTGATCTTCGGTCTGTTCCGACTATCTTTGCATCTAATGCAAAATTAGATATTTCATATTGTTCATAAGCGTTTTCTTTTAAAAAACAGGTTGTTATTTCAAATAAAGTCCCAACTGTTCTTTCTGGCAGAGGACAAAAACTGTTATTTTTCCGGGCTTGCTGCAGAGGAGTTCCTTTTTCATAAGTAAGTATATAGCAGGAAAGATGCTCTGGCCTGAATTTAACAGTTTTTTTCAGATCAGCTGTCCAGCTCTCGACGCTCTGCTCCGGAAGACCGTAAATAAGATCAAGCCCGATATTATCAAAACCTGCATCACGAGCCGTTTGAATGCCAAAAACGGCATCTGCTGCAGAATGTATCCGCCCTAGAAAATTCAGGTTTTTATCCTGAAATGACTGAATCCCAATATTAATCCGATTTACTCCGGCCTTTTTGAATTCTTTTAATCTTGCAAGAGTCACTGTGCCGGGATTCACTTCCATGGTAATTTCGGCAGCTATACTTATATTAAATCTCTTATATGCGGCGGAGATAATTTTAGCTGTCTGGGCGGGTTCAAGCAGAGAGGGGGTTCCGCCTCCCAAATAAATCGTGTTAAAAACAAGCTCTGAATTGCCTGCCAGTAGCATCTCTCCAAGCAAAGCATTTATAAATTCATTTTGCAGCGTTATATCCGTAATTGAAAAAAAATTGCAATATGAACACTTTCTTAAGCAAAAAGGTATATGAATATAAAGCCCTGCCGAGAAATCCGGCTCACCCTGAATCTCTGGGTTCATAAAAATCCCTCTTAAAAACATCAAAAGAGTCATCAATAATTGCGGTGCGCATGCGCTGCATGAGGGTTTTGAAGTAATAAATATTATGGATTGTATTTAGGCGGTAAGAGAGAAGTTCTCTGGATGTATAAAGATGACGAAGATATGCCCTTGAATAGTTTCTGCAGGTATAGCACCCGCATTCTGGTTCTACGGGATCTGTATCATGCCTGAAACGGGCATTTGAAATATTAATAGTTCCGTATTTTGTAAAAAGTTGACCGTTGCGGGCGTTTCTTGTCGGCATAACACAGTCGAACATATCTGCCCCAAGCTCCACAAGTTCAACAAGATCTTCCGGTGTACCGATTCCCATCATATATCTCGGCTTACGGTCAGGCAGAAGAGGCAGGGTCTGTTCCGCAACCTCAAGCATGATATCTTTAGGTTCGCCAACACTCAAACCACCCACAGCATAACCAGGCAGGTCTATCTCCATAAGCGCTTGTGCGGAAACCTTTCTTAAATCATCGAACATACCACCCTGGACAATGCCAAATAATGCATTCTCCGTTCCCGAATTCTCCCAAGCTGTTTTACACCTGAATGCCCATCTGGTAGTAAGTTCCATAGCCTTGCCAGCCTCTTCTCTTGATGCCGGATATTTAATGCACTGATCCAGACACATCATTATATCAGAGTTTAGGCAAGCCTGAATTTCGATTGCTTTTTCCGGAGTAAGCATATGACTTGAGCCATCAATATGAGACTGAAAAGAATAACCCTCTTCGGTTATCTTGGATAGTTTTGCCAGGGAAAAAACCTGAAATCCACCACTGTCCGTTAAAATCGGTTTTTTCCAGTTCATAAAATTATGCAAACCTGAAAAAAGATTGATCGTCTCACATCCGGGGCGCAGATAAAGATGATATGTATTTCCCAGAATAATCTGCACGCCAATATCAAGAAGCTCTTCAGGAGAGATAGATTTCACGCTTGCAAGTGTCCCAACCGGCATAAACACAGGCGTTTCGATAATACCGTGGGAAGTATTGATACATCCGGCTCTTGCTTTGGTGGTTGAGGATTTTGAGATAATATTAAAGTTAAACATAGTTTAAAAAATCAACATGGCATCGCCATAACTGTAAAATCTGTAATGATTATTAATAGCTTCTCTGTATGCATCAAGTATTTTTCTACGCTCTGCAAAAGCAGAGACCAGCATAAGGAGAGTAGAGCAGGGGAGATGAAAATTTGTTACAAGCCCATCAACAACTTTAAACTTGTAACCTGGATATATAAACATGTCACAATCCCTTCTTCCGGGAGAGACTATTCCGTAATTATCAGATGCATATTCTAAAGTCCTTACGCATGTTGTACCTACCGCAATTATACGCTTTCCGGCAGATTTGGCGTTATTTATAATATCAGCGCATTTTTTTGAGATATTAAAACTCTCGGAATGCATCTTGTGATCCCTGATATCGTCTACTCTGACCGGCAGAAATGTTCCATACCCCACATGCAGGGTAATATTTACAACCTTGATGCCTTTCGCTTGAATCTCTTCAAGCAGCGCCCTGGTAAAATGAAGTCCAGCCGTAGGAGCAGCAATGGCTCCTTTTTGTTTTGCATATACTGTCTGATATGAAACCTTGTCATTCTCCCGAATCTCGTTATTGTCCCGTTTTATATATGGCGGAAGCGGAGGTCTGCCTATTTTGTAAAGAATTGTTTCAAAGTCAGCATCACACACAAAACGTAAGGTGCAAATTTCATTTTTATATTCAAGTACTTGCGCTGTAAGATCACGGCTAAAATTTAGCGTATCACCGAGTTTGGGGCGTTTTGAAGATTTTACCAAGCATTTGAAAATCAGGTTATCGTTTTTATGTTCGTTTGCAAAGTCTAAAATCAGGGCTTCCACTTTTCCGCCCGTTTTTTTATGCCCTAAAAGCCGACCTGGTATCACCTCTGTATTATTTACGACCAGAATGTCGGAATCATTTAAAAGACCTCCGAGATGAGCAAATTCATGGTGCTGCAACGCTCCTGTTTTACGATCCATAAACAAAAGCCTTGATCCGTCCCTGTTTTTTGCTGGTTCCTGGGCAATAAGATTTGCCGGCAGTGTGTAGTTATAATCTGATATTGCAAACATGTTTCAATAAACGAATATGTTAAAATTTCCCAAACAATCGGCGATTTAAATATTATATCCACCGCAGAGAGAACAGAGAAAAGAATAAAAATATATGCACTCCCTCTGGTTAAAAAACTTTTATATAAATGAACTTATCTATGTTCCATTGTTGTTTTAAAAGTGTCAACAGGCAAGTGAAGGAGACCAATTTTTCCTTGATTTCCATACTATTGATTGATATCAGTTTGATAGGAAAAAGACAAGGCTCTTGATTCTATTTTTATATGTTCAATATAGCAATTATAGGCTTGGTTATAACGCCGACCATTAGATGTCAGGACTGAGCTATGGTGAAATTTGAAAACCTCTGGCTGTTTGAGCGCAGCGAGTTTCAGAGGTTTTCAAATTTTATTATAGCTCAGTGTTTGGTC
>JAGGWL010000105.1 GCA_021157555.1 Deltaproteobacteria bacterium
ATAATATACATTCCCACGGAGGACCGTGGGAACGAGAAAATATAAAAAATATTGGGCAGGCACACAATGTAGGGGCGAACACACAGGTTCGCCCCTACATTGTGTGCCATCAAAAATATTGATCCGTAGGGGCAGACCTATGTGTCTGCCCCTATCCTATGTGTCTGCCTATCCTACTATGTGTCTGCCCCTATCCTGCGTATTAGCCCAATTATGCGTTACATACACCCCATACCCGTACCTTCGCACGGCCGGTTGCATGCATCGACATCCCGCCTGACCATGTAATTCATGCTGTAGCCTTCAAAAACAGCTTCGACTGCCTCATCTATTATTCCGTCCAGTTCGAGGATGTCGATTCCTTTTTTTGAAATAACCTCCCTTGGATTATAACCGATACTGTGTACAAGAAGAGCACGGCAGTCGTCTATGGTTTCGGCAAGTTGTTCCCACCGCTTCATTCCCTGGCCTGGTTTGGGGGTTTTTCTGAATTCTATAAATTTTATCTGTTCGTCTCTTTTGCCATAAATAAATAATTCCCTAGCCTTGCCCAGATTTTGATTTACAAGCGCACCCTCCAGGGTGGCCACTGCGACATAAGGACGTTTATCATCGTAAATTTCAGGCAATTTCGAATATTCTTGTAATTTTTCAATTAATTCAGCGCTGTTTTCTTCACCCAAAATACTGATTGCATCAGCCCTGCACCTTGCGCAATGATACATCTGTGGGATATACTGAGCAGCTTTTTTCCTGATTTTCCTTACAACTTCTTTTGGCGGCTCTCCAGGATTTGCAAAAGCGGAACCTTTATTTGAATAAAAGGGAACGCAGTTTAATATGTCTACTTTAAGTTCCCCCATTTTTTTTGCAACCGCCTCAATATGGTCTTCATTTATTCCCGGTAAAATAATGGTATTTACTTTGGTTGTAATCCCTTTCTCTTTCAACTTTGCTATCGCTGCAAGCTGCTTTTCCAAAAGTATTTTTATTCCTGTTTTTGGTGAAAGCACTTTTTTTCCATACCTGATAAATGAATATATCCTGGCTCCGACATCATAATCTACTGTGTTTAAGGTTACCGTTACATGGTTTACCTCAAGTTGCGCAAGTTCATCAATATAAGGACTAAGCGCCAACCCGTTTGTGGCAAGGCAAAGCATTATTTCCGGATATTTTTTTCGTACAAGGCGCAAGGTCTCCATGGTCTCTTTTGGATTTGCAAATGGATCTCCGGGGCCTGCAATACCAACAACGGAAATGTTTTTTGTTTTTTCAAATACAAAATCAAGATATGTCATGGCCTGATGCGGCGAGAGTACAGCGCTTGTTACTCCCGGCCTGCTTTCATTGACACAATCGTATTTGCGATCACAGTAATTACATTGAATATTGCACCTCGGCGCTACCGGAAGGTGAACCCTTCCGAATTTTCCTCGTACTTTTGCGTTAAAGCATGGATGATTTAATAGATCCATTTTTATTCTCCTGAATTTACATATAAGTATAGCCTACAGGCGATTCATCCTGCTGCAGTGCTATAATAGTATTTGAAATAATATCAAAAAGCTGCTGTGCGCCCCTGTAACCGACATGAATAATCCTGGCGCCTCCAAGCCGGTCATGAATTGGAAATCCCACACGTATCAAAGGTTTTTTTATCTTTCGTGCCAGTTTGTATCCTTTGCTGTTGCCCATCAAAAAATCAGGGTTTAATCTTTTTGCTGCCTCTCCTATTTCCATAAAATCGGCACCCTCGAGGATTGTTATTTCCTTGTTTTTCAAATCAGGAATTACCTCGCCAAGTTTTTTTTCAAGATGACCGCTCTTTCCGCCTGAGGCGCAAAGCACGGGAAGGATTCCGACTTCCGATAAAAAAGAAGCAAGTCCCACAACCAGGTCTTCTTCTCCGTAAATTACGGCACGCGTTTCAAAAACATATTTATGACCGTCTGCATAGGAATCTATTAGTCTGTTTCGCTCTTTTATATGCTTTTCAGGCGCCTGGGAGCCGGTAATTGTTTTAAGAGCATCAAAAAACAGATCTGTTTCATTAATGCCGATTGGAAGCCCCAGGCTAAAGCAGGGAATTTTAAAGCGTTTCTTTAATAATTCCCCGGCGCTTTTTTCTTCGGCAAGAATTCTTCCGAATTCTATGCTTGCAGCCGCATTTCCCATGGAAGCAATATCTCCGATCTCTGTGCCGCCTTCAGGTATCTTCTGGTATTCAATCCATAGTGGCCCGTCAAATGTATCAGAGTAATCCGGCAGCATTACATAATCTGTTTTAAAATCGTTAAATATTTCTTTCAAATATCTAAAGTCGGCCGGCGATAACATGCCCGGAAAAATATTTATATGCCCTGCTTTTTCATTTCCTTTTACAGCTATTGAATCAACAAGAGACTTTACAGCGGCGTGAAAGCCGTCGATGTATGTTCCAGGATAACTCGGGGTTGAAACAAAAACTATTTCAGGCTGATTTTTTTCTGTGTCATTTTTTTTATAATCCCTGAGCATCAGCTCCACATCATCTCCGATGGTTTCACTTAAGCATGTGCTTGCAATGCCGATAAGTTCCGGTTTGTACTGCTTGATAATGTTTTGGATTGCCAGCTTTAAATTTGCGCCGCCTCCGA
>JAGGWL010000085.1 GCA_021157555.1 Deltaproteobacteria bacterium
CAAAACCCTGAAGGGGTTAAATATACCAGCCCAGGGCAACGCCCTGGGAAATATTATATTCAAAAGATATCATTAGCCCTGAAAGGGCGTGATATAATGCTTGTAATTCTTATATCACGCCCTTTCAGGGCTAATGATATCTTTTGAATATAATATTTCCCAGGGCGTTGCCCTGGGCTGGTATATTTAACCCCTTCAGGGTTTTGACTACCGAATTAACCGCAAACCAGAAAGTTGAATTAATAATAGCAATATATGTGCCATTAGTGTTTGAAGCTTCTCTGGCCTGTATAAACCATTGTAACTCCGGCTTCATTGCATGCTTCTATTGATTGATAATCATTGCCTGACCCTCCAGGCTGAATTATAGAAGATATGCCTTCCTTTATGCCAACATCAACTCCGTCCCTGAAAGGAAAAAAAGCATCGCTTACCATAGATGCACCTTTGAGTCCGCCGTTCTCTTTTGCAGCCATGGCGTCAGCTTCATCTTTTTTATCCTGGTCCTGCAGATCATTATATGCTTTGCCGTATGTTTCATACGCATATCTGTCTGCAAGCTTGCGATAAGCCTTATCCCGCGCAATTTCTGCCACTCCGACGCGGTCCTGTTCGCCTGTTCCGATACCAACAGTTGTCAGGTCTTTTACATAAATAACTGAATTAGAAGTAATTCCAGATTCCACAAGCCAGCCAAAGAGCATATCCTGATACTCCCGATCATCAGGCTCTCTTTTGATGCTGTATGTTTTTCCCTTATATTCGGTTTCAGCCAGTTTTAAATCTTTTTTTGTTTCGGCAGACGGAACAAAAGACCATTGTGCTATAATTCCACCGTCAATCAGGCTTTTGAACTCTACACATCTTTGTCCCACAAAGGTTTGCAGACGCTCAATATTACGCACTCTGATGATTCTGAGGTTACTTTTTTTTGCAAAAATATCCATCACTCCATCTTCAAAATCAGGCGCAACCACAACCTCGGCAAACTGTTTGCATACTGCTTCAGCCGTTGCCCTGTCAACAGAACGGTTTAAAGCGATGCATCCTCCAAAAGCAGCAACCCTGTCGGCCATATGCGCTTTTTTGTAAGCATCTTCCAGGGAATCGGACATTGCCACGCCGCATGGATTGTTATGTTTGACAATAACAGCAACCGGTTTTTCCGTAAAATATCTAAGGATGTTAAGGGCATTGTCAGTATCTGTCAGATTGGTTTTTCCAGGATGTTTTCCGGACTGTAAAAGCTCTATATCAGAAGCAAGATATTTGCCCGGCTGGATCGTTTCTGTATCGCCCAAAACCAGATTTCCGTTTACAAGCTTGTAAAGGGCGGCCTCCTGTCCAGGGTTTTCACCGTAGCGCAGACCTTTTTGGACATTATCAATTGTCCATACCACCTTTTCATAAAAAAGAGTCTGCCTGTTATCTCCATCAATAAAACTGATCTCCATTTCAGGAGAAAAGTGATCATCCATTATTGTTCTGTATATTTTTTTTAAATCTTCCGCCATAATTCAAGGTTCCTTATAGTATTTTATAACATTGTTTAACATGATCCAAAGATTGACGGCCAAGATATTCAGCAATGGCGCTGTCATAAGCAGCAGTATGTTCAAAAGCCTTTTGGGCCAGATAAAAACGCTGTTCCAGAGATAAGGAACCATCGTTTTTTTCTATAAATGAGATAATCCTGCTGTAATCGGCAGGATCGACCACGGGTGCGACTCTGAGATAATTTTTGGCCGAGGCCCTGATCATGCATGGCCCTCCAATATCAATATTCCCGCGGGCATCCTCTGTAGTGACACCCTCTTTTGAAATTGTTTCTTTAAAAGGATAAAGATTCACCACTACCATATCTATATTCACAGCATCGGTACGCGTCATATCCGACTGGTGGGAATCGTTGTATGTTTCGGTCAAAAGGCCTAAATATATTTTAAAATCAAGTGTCTTGACCAGCCCTCCCTGGGTCTCCTGCTGCCCTGTATATTCTGAAACAGGTGTGAGACAGGCATCCGCTCCCGCTTTGAGAATTTCTTTGATTTTATTGTAGGTTCCACCTGTGGAGAAAAATTTTATTTCAGGATTAATTCTGATTAAATCAGGTATCAGTTGTTCCAGCCCGTTTTTGTCGGAAACGCTGATCAGAACATGTTTGATCTTTACCAGATCATCTATTTTTTCTACGACATTCATACTCATATAAACTACCTTTCTCCTTTATATTCTATTAAAAACCGCTCAAAAAAATTTTCCATAAATCTGTGCCGGTCAAGGGCGATTCGCAGACCTTCCCTTGTCAGCATCCTGTCTTTGATTTTGCATAGTTTAACCTTAAATTCCCTGTATCCTGTATCGTTAACCGAATACGGTTTTACATCCTCGACCGCAATATCAGGATTATGCAGTTTTGCACCAAGTTCACCTGCAAACAAAAATACCCTGCCTACGCCTACTGCTCCTATGGCGTCAAGTTTATCCGCGTCGAACAATACCCTGGCTTCTATTGTTGCAGGTGCAATTGTTCCTCTAAAACGATGCGATTCAATCGAATGAATAATATTATTTTTACGATCATCTGAAATTGACAGATTTTTTATAATTGGGAGTGCCATTTCAGCTCCCTTTTTCGCGTGGCATACAGCGCCGTTGGATGAATCCTGCAAGGCTCTTCCTATATCGTGCAGATAAGCAGCAATTAAAAGCACATTCATGTCTGCCCCTTCTGCTGCTCCTATACGTTTACATAGACCTGCAACACGCATTGTATGATCCCAGTCATGGCTTCCCCTGGCCCCATAAAAAAATTTTTCTGCAATTTTTGCGATATTATTCAATCTATTTGACTTTCATTGAAAATAGAGAATTGCTCGGTATACCTTCCCACGCTGGAGCGTGGGAAGGAGAAACAAAATATCAATTACTTTTTATAGTTAATGAAAGTCAATGCAAAATTTTTTAGTTAAGTAGTATCTGCTGAATTTCTTCTAAACCTATCAACTCCATATTATGATATGTAGAGTAATGC
>JAGGWL010000129.1 GCA_021157555.1 Deltaproteobacteria bacterium
AGGATCGACAACGCATGCCACCCGTGATGCGGGACATCCGATCAAATAAGACAAACAGCCTAACCCCTTGGTAGTAATCTGCTTAAAATACATTTTCCCTCCTGTATCCGGTAATTTTCTGTAGGGGCGAACCCTTGTGGTCGCCCTAATCAGGGCGACCACAAGGGTTCGCCCCTACTATACGTTTCAGTCCACAGCGCACACTTTTTTGCAAGCCTTCATGCTCAAGATAGTTTTTGCCCGGCTCAGAGTATGAAATCAAAATTTTACGATATTCATCAGCAAGCATCTTGTTCCTTGCCATTATCTCAGCCATTGCCACGGGCGCTCCCCAGCCGATGCCGCCTGACTCGTCATTAAGACTCCACATGAGGCGGCGCATAATAACGCGGGCTGATTCAATGTCATTGTTTGCAAGCTTTGCTGTAACAATGCCGATTGCAACTGCAGCCCGGTTCTCTATTTTTTTATCAATGCTGCACAAAGAGGATATAAGCGGATTTATGACCTTTTTTGCGGGAAGTGCGCTTATTTCTTTAACTGCTTCAGTGAAATCATCCTGGCAAAGCAGTTGAGAAACTTTTTTTTTTATTTTTCTGTAGCTATCCCGCATTTATGCAATACTCATTCTCTACCCAGAAAAGACAATCACCCCGGCAATTTTTTATTACTTCATTAATATCCGCTTCGGGATATTCTTCAAGCTCCATAACTTCGACAAATCCTGCGACATTAAGCCTGAATACCGAAGGGCAATAATCAGTGCATATTTCACAAAGTACACAGTTCGTTAAATCAATTTCAGGTTTTTTCATCCAGCCGTCATCTGCTGCAAAACAGCCCTGCCGATTTTTTTCCCATATTCCATGCATGCTTCAAGGCCATCACTGTCAGGCACATACTGAATTTTTAAACCATTATCAATAAGTTCAAACTTCATGGCCTCCAATTCTGCATTAACAAGCTTTATGGATTCGCCGCTCCAGCCGTATGATCCAAAAGACGCACCAATTTTATTTTGTGGTTTGAGGCCTTTCATGTAGGTCAAAAAATCGGCAACTGTTGGAAAAAGGTTGTTGTTCAGGGTGGGAGAGCCCACTACAACGGCTTTTGCATCCATTACTTCGGTTATTATATCGCTGCGATGGCATGATCTTAAGTGCATTGGTTTAGCCTTTACACCTTCGTGTTCAATGCCTTCAGCAATTTTTTCCGCCATAAACTGTGTGCTGTGCCACATGGTATCGTAAACAATCACTGCTTTTTTTTCGGCTTCATGGCTGCTCCATTTTACATAGGCATTAATAATTTTTTCCGGATTTTTACGCCAGATAATGCCATGGTCGGGACAGATGATATTAAATTCAAGGCCGAGTTTATTTACGGTTTTCAGGAGTTTCTGAATTTTTTTAGTATAAAGCAGGAGTATATTTGCAAAATAGGTTTTTGCATGCGGGAATATTGCATCCCCGATTTCATCATCAAATTTTTCAGGACCAGCATAATGCTGACCAAATGCATCGCTTGAAAAAAGTATTTTTTCCTCGTTTAGGTAGGTAAACATGCTGTCCGGCCAGTGGAGCATCCTTGTCTCAAAAAAAGTTAAAGTTCTTTTTCCCAGACTGAGTTTTTCGCCGTTTTCAACCGGATGATAATTCCAGTTTTGACGAAAATGGAGAGAAAGATTTTTTTTGCCCATTTTTGAGATATACAGGGGTTTATCTTCGCCAATGTAATGCATAACGCTTGGAAGGCTACCGGTATGATCCATTTCGGTATGGTTGCTGATTATATAATCAATCTTTTTTGGATCAATTATTTCAGAAATGTTACTTAAAAGTTGATCTGCAAATTCCTTTTTTACAGTGTCCACAAGCGTAATCTTGTCATCCATTATAAGAAACGCATTGTAGGTTGTGCCGTTGTAAGTGGAATATCCATGAAAATCTCTGATATTCCAGTCAACCACGCCTACATTATATATTCCTTCTGCTATTTTATATGGCTTCATTTTATATCCTCTTAGGGACTTCCTTAAAAATAAATTCACAGAATTAGCGTTGAAATGTGAAGTTATTCTTCCTTTACAAAGTCATCCTTGCCTGCTCCGCATACAGGGCACACCCAGTCATCCTGAATATCTTCAAATTTTGTTCCGGGATCTACTCCATTATCAGGATCACCCTCCTCCGGATCATAAACATAGCCGCATACTTCGCATACATACTTATCCATAATAAATCTCCTTGGTAAAATGCTATGAAGGAACGGAAACAAAATAATTTTGTCCCCGTTCCCGGGATCAGTTAATTAAATAAATGTAAGAAGGTTTACGCGCCTGCATCAAACGAACACTGAGTGAAATCAATCTCTTTACCGCATGACTTGCATAGATGCGTCTTGTTAAATTCGTCAGAAAAGATTTCATTTTCCTTTCCGCAGTTTGGACATTTGCATTTAAAAGTCTTTAGATTTTTGAATTGTTCAAAACCAGGACAATGTTGTGGTGTAGACATAATTTTCTCCTTTACATTTTAAAATGAATTAAAAAAATATGTTTCCGTTCCTTGAATCTCTATGCCTTCCAGTGCCCATGCAGATTGCAATAGGCTCTGGCAGTAACCTTATCAATAGTAACATCCGCCTCAAGTTTAAAGGTTGCCTCAGGCGCATCCCCCGGTTTTAGAAACTGTGAACAGACCATATCCCCGACAATAATTTCTATCCATTCAATATAATGTTTTGCTTCCATGGGATGAGCAACTTCGCCCAGTTTCACCTTAACTCCTCCGTCAACTTTTTCGATGACAGGGACATGCTTTTCCTTTGCAGCATCAACAGTATTTTCAGTTAAAAGCGTCATGTCCTGTCCGCAGCACTGCATTGCGCCCTCACCGCCATGCATAACCTCGGTAATATTGCCGCATAGATCACACTTATAAATTTCCAGTTTTTTTGCCATGTTGCCTCCCTCCTTTATTATTTTTTAAGCAAATTTATGCTAAGGAACGTGGACGAAATAACTTCCACGTTCCTTAGTACTTTTATATATACTTATCAATGGAAGGGGCAAGTCTTTTTTAAGGGATTTGGAAATAAAAATTTTATTCGTTTAGAGTTGTTTATAAAATAAAACTGAATATAATAAAAAACAGTATTTTTTGAATAACCAGCATACCTTGTTTCTACTATAAGATGTGAAATGATCCACAGCACACAAAAAATAAAATTTGACGATATCTATAACCAATACAATAGACGCAATTTTGTTCATCCGGATCCTCTTGAATTCCTTTATTTCTATAAAGATATCAGGGACAGGGAAATCGCAGGTCTTATAGCATCTGCTCTTGCATATGGAAGAGTTGCTCAAATCTTAAAAAGTGTTTCTTCCGTGTTTGGGATAATGGACGAATCACCTTATCTTTTTTTACAAAATTCTGATAAAAAATTGCTTTTACAAAAATTCAAGCAATTCAAGCACAGATTTTCTGACGGCAAAAACCTTGCGGCACTTCTGATCGGTGCAAAAAATATTATTGACAGGTTTGGTTCTCTTAATAAATGTTTTATTTCGGGATTCTCGCCTGACCATAAAAATATCTTTTCCGCCATGACTTGTTTTGTAGACGAAATTACTGCATCCGGCAATAATCCAGGACATCTTGTTGCTATTCCGAAAAAAGGGAGCGCATGCAAACGTATGAACCTTTTTTTAAGATGGATGGTGCGAAAGGACAGGGTTGACCCCGGCGGATGGAAAGGAATTGACAAATCAAAACTGATTGTTCCCATAGATACGCACATGCATAAAATTGGATTAAAGTTTGGGTTTACTTCACGCAAACAGGCAGGCATTAAAACCGCCCTTGAAATAACGGAAGGGTTTAAAACATTTTCTCCAAAAGATCCCGTAAAATATGATTTTGCACTTACAAGATTCGGGATTAGAAATGATATTGATATGAAAAGTTTATTTTTATAAATCAAAATTATTCCTAAAGCATACCCTTTCAAACCCCAGAGCTTCGCCCACAAATTTTTGCAAAATCAGATTTCCGTATTTTTTTTTAACCTTATTTCCGTACTCTTTCCCGCGTATTCGATCATACGACCAAAAAATATTTGAAAGGCTTCAGAACGCTTACACTTGGCTGGTCTGTTGGGAATAGTTTTTTGGTGTTGATTTTGCTATTTTAATATGATAGCGATTTTTAGTGAATATCTAATCTATAAAGGGTGTTATGATGGGCAGAAAACCAACATATGAAGAATTGGAACAAAGGATCAGGGAATTAGAGGGCGGGAGTGATAAGCGCGAACAGTTGCTTGCTGAAAAAACTACCTTGCTTGATAATATTTTGAAAAATGCTCAGGATATAGCTATTGCCACGACAGACCTTGATTTTCGCATAAATTATTATAATCCAATGGCTGAGAAATTATTCGGTTATACGGCGGAAGAAGTTTTTGGTAAAACCGTGCAGGAAATGCACACCAAAGAAAATGTGGCGCCCGATCGATTCGAGCGTGTAATAGAGATCGTCAGACGTGAGGGCAGGTATTCATATTCACTTAAGCAGGAGACGGAGAACGGTTTGCGTTATCTTGATTCGCAAGTTGCGGGTATCTTTAATTCCGATGGCAAGATGGTAGGATTTTCGCTCTTTTGTCATGACGTAACGGAATCAAAAAATGCCGAAAAGGTACTGCTGGCCGAGCACGCGCGGTTTGCCACAGTGATGGATTCACTTGATGCAGGAGTTTATGCCACCGATCTTCAAACACACGAAGTG
>JAGGWL010000245.1 GCA_021157555.1 Deltaproteobacteria bacterium
AAGCGCAGAAATATCGTCTTAAAGCAGATGCTGCAAACTGGTATAATCAACAAAAATATGTATCAGGATGCTATAAAAGAAGCAGTGGATCCGCCAGCAACTGATACTAAATCAGTCAATGCCCCGTATTTTATAGAATATATAAAAAAAAATTTGGAAAAAAGTCTAAGTTCATCCATTCTTTACAAGGGCGGACTTAGTATCACAACCACCCTTTCATATAATCAGCAGCAAAATGCCGAAAATGCTGTTAAGTATGGTCTTTTTGCTCTTGAAAAGAGAATGATAAAAAATAATATCAAGGAACCGGCTCCACAGGCAGCACTCATAGCCATTGATGTCCGCACAGGAGGTATATTGGCCATGGTTGGAGGAAGGGATTATCATCAAAGCTCTTTTAACAGGGCTGCAGTTGCAAAAAGACAGCCCGGTTCAGCATTCAAACCGCTGGTTTATGCTCTTGCCATTGAACGGGGATTTAGTCAGAACAGCATGATATTAGATGCTCCGGTTGCTTTTCAAGGGGCTGACAGGGGCAGAGCATGGAAACCGGAAAATTTTTCAAAAAATTACAAGGGAGAAATCACCTTAAGAAAGGCGCTGGCTCTTTCCAAAAACATACCTGCTGTGAGGCTGATGGAAAAACTTGGACCTTTTTCAGTTGCAGAGTTTGCTCATGCTATGGGTATTGAATCACATCTGCAGACGAATCTTTCCCTGGCACTCGGCACATCGGAAATAACCCTGCTTGATCTGACTTCCGCTTATGCTGTCTTTCCCAATAAGGGAAACATGATAAAACCTTACGGAGTGATTGAGGTTTCAGACAGCAGGGGACGAATTATCCTGAGAGCAAAACCGAAAAAACATGCCGCCATGTCGCGTGCCGGAGCAGCCATAATGACGGATATGCTCAAGGCTGTAGTCACAGAAGGTACCGCTAAAAAAGCAAAAAAATTAAGCAGGCCGGTGTGCGGTAAAACCGGTACTACCGATAATTACAAAGATGCTCTGTTTATCGGTTTTTCTCCAACTATTGCCACAGGGGTCTGGGTCGGCCGGGACAGGACGGTTACTTTAGGCAGGGGAGAAACAGGAGCAAAAGCCGCACTCCCCATATGGATTGATTTTATGAAGAAAACTCTGGAAGAAAGCCCTGCCCAATATTTCGATATCCCTGATGACGTGATCAGGCTTGATATGAATACTGTTACAGGAAATATAGAACCAAAAGCAAAGTCAGGAACTGTAAACGCTCTTTTTAGAAAAAAATAGGTAAGGTAATTTATATGAAAGCGCCTAAAGTTTAAAGTGAGCTAACATGCCTAAAGTTAAGGATATCTCTTAACCGTGAACGTTTAAAAAAATATTAAACCAGGCCTTGATCAAGCATGGCCTCAGCTACTTTTATAAATCCGGCCATATTTGCGCCATTCATGTAATTGCCGGGTGTTCCGTATTGTTCGGCTGTATCAAGGCAAACTTTGTGGATACTTTTCATGATAATTTTTAGTCTATCTTCAACTTCCTGGGCCGGCCAGCTTATGCGCATGCTGTTTTGTGCCATTTCAAGGCCGGAAACCGCCACTCCACCGGCATTGGATGCTTTGCCTGGAGCATAAAGGATTTTGCTGTCGATCAGGATATTTATTCCTTCGGGCGTGGTCGGCATATTAGCTCCTTCACATACCAGGGTTACGCCGTTTTTAACAAGATTGTCTGCGTCCAGGCCATTAAGTTCATTTTCAGTGGCACAGGGGAAAGCACAGTCAGCTTTATGATCCCAAAGGGGATTATGGTCTTTTTCATCGACAGCAGGCGTATATACGGCTTCGGGGAATTCATCCGCATATTCATTAATGCGGCCTCTTTTGATATTTTTAAGCTTTTTAACAAAAAGAAGTTTTTCTTCATTGATTCCGCTTTCATCAAAAATATATCCTGATGAATCAGAAAGGGTTAGCACTTTTCCTCCAAGAGCAAGGATCTTTTCGGCAGTAAACTGGGCAACATTCCCTGATCCTGAAATAAGGCAGGTTTTTTCTTCCAGAGTAGTATTTTTTGTGGTCAGCATTTCTGCGGCAAAGTAAACGCATCCATATCCTGTGGCTTCAGGACGAATCAGGCTTCCTCCCCAGTTCATACTTTTTCCTGTAAGAATACCGGTAAATTCATTGCTGAGTTTTTTATACATTCCAAACAAAAAGCCAATTTCTCTGGTGCCCACACCAATATCTCCGGCTGGTATGTCTGTATCATGGCCTATGTGGCGAAACAGTTCAGACATAAAACTCTGACAAAACCTCATAACCTCATTATCAGATTTACCTTTTGGGTTAAAATCGGAGCCGCCTTTTCCCCCTCCCATCGGCAGAGTGGTCAAGGCATTTTTAAAAACCTGTTCAAAAGCAAGAAATTTCAGAATAGACAGGTTTACCGAAGGATGAAATCGCAGACCGCCTTTGTAAGGGCCGATGGCACTGCTCATCTCCACCCTGAAGCCACGGTTCACATGAACTTCACCTCTGTCATCCATCCATGGCACCCGAAACATAACCACCCGTTCCGGCTCTGTGATTCTTTCAAGTATCCTGGCATGCCTGTATTCAGGATTCATCTCCATCACAGGTTTCACAGAGTCCATCACCTCTGTAACAGCTTGATGAAATTCTCTTTCATGCGCATCTCTGGCCTTTATAATTTCTATTATATTATCCATTTTGCCTCCATATCCGTCGGTAATATTATAAACGTTCAAGTAAACCCAGGCTTGGCCAGCTCATTAAGGAACGGGGACGAAATATCATTAAACGCTATCTCATTTTGCCTGGTTCACCGTAGAGACGGGTTTGAAACCCGTCTCTACCTGACTTTTTTTAAAGGAAAAGTGTCTTTTTTTCAACCTATTTTAAATTTTACTGATTATTTTGTCTCTGTTCCTTTTGGGTTGGTAAAACAACAGCTCGTGATCCTTTACCGTCTATTTTAATTAAAAGAGGTGCTTTAAGCCGCAGGTGCCTTAAAAAATCGGTTTCCTTTTCAACCGGCAGTCCATTTAGCCAGTCAAAGTCCAAAAAACTGGTTTTATTTTGTAATATGGTTATGTAGCCGATTCCAAGAGATGTTATGTTATGAAAAAAATGAGTCCCCTGAGACGGATCGGCTTGCAGATTTTCTGTTGATGTTTCGATGATTACTTTAACTCCTGCTATATCATGCCAGGTTACGGGTATCCCGAGCCATCTGTCCGCCGATCCCCATCTCCCTGGGCCTATAAGCAGATATGGTCTGTTTTGCCGCAGCATGCTTTTGTTTATACTGCTGATCTCAGCGGATATATCACGAGTACGGGAGGGGTCGAAGCTATCGTGCTTTACAAAAAGAATATCAGAAATATCATTAAATGTGCCGTTACCAAGTGCACTGTCGGACAAACATACAGCTTCAGAATTTTCAGCATTGGTTATTTCGATTTTTTCATTCTGCTTGCTCATAGACATTGGCCTTATTTGAAGCAGGCTGAATTCAGGCTTTGCCTTTTGTTCGTTTTCAATCGGAATATTAACTGCAAATTCTATCTCAACAGGGCATCCCATACCTTTTTGGCCGATTTTTAAAATTTCTGCAAGAATCTCCGACAAAGGGAATGCGTTATATTTCAGTATTCCAGCAAATGTCAATAATCTCTGCCCCGAAGCTTGAATTGTATCCCTTATTTTATGATCATCCGGTAAATAGGTGCTGGCAAGCATTTTTAAAGGAGTTTGTTTAATAAAATCATCCTGAATATCGTTTATATCAAGTTGTACAAGCGTGGAAGTCTCATCGGACTCTGTCCCTGATTGATTTAATTTACCGAATTCATGAGGAAAACCATCCATCTTCAGGGCAAAGAATCGGCGCTGGGAATTCTGCAATATATCATCTACTGTTGAAAATTGAGGCAAAAAATGCGGGTATTTAGGGCAAAAACGGAGTGCCGCGCCGCCTTCCACAACGGTTTTTCCAAGGCCGAAAGCAATATGCACAATACCCTCTTCAGGTTTCATATAGGATATAGGATAGTAGTTATACGACTGTGCCATGCCTGAAACAGCAGGAAAGAAATAATCTCCGTACCTTGACCCTGTTACCTGCTGAATAATTATGGCCATTTCTTCCTCTTCAATTCTATGCATACTCTTCCCGGCCATGGCTCTTGGAATTGACAGATATGTTGAAGCGTAAACCAGCTTTATGGCTTTGACAAGTTGGTTTAGCCTGACTTTGGTATTAGTGTTGTTATTGGGTATCATGTATGTTTTATAGATTCCCGCACAGGGCATATATTGTGCATCTTCCAAAAGGCTGGAAGACCTTACTGCCAGGGGATAATTTGTTTGCAATAAAAAAATTTTGAGATCAGAGCGAAGATCATCCGGGAAATCTGCCTGCATGAATCGTTCTACAATGTCAATATCTTCGCAAGAAGCATCAAGCGGCCTATTTTCGGATAAAATTCGTGCTTCGTTTTGCTTTACAAAAGAATTAAAACCTGATGTTGTAATAACCAGGGTGCCGGGAATACTGATTTTAACACCCGGAAATTTTTCTGCCAGTCCGCTCTCTTTATTCAGAAGATTTAACATAAAAGCCAGCCCCATGGCCTTTCCGCCCAGAGAACCTTTGCCTATTTTGATAAAATCTGCATCAATATCGAAGTTATCCCCAGTAAAATCAGTTACCAAACCTCTTTGACGCCTTATGCGCCTTTCTCTGCAGCAGTCCGCAAGATACTTTTTGATTTCCTGGACGCTCAAAAACTGATCGGTTTTAACAGAGCGTAACCTGGATGCCAGCTCTATTTCAGAACGGGCCATAAGCCATGTTGAAAAATGATTCCGCTTTGCATGATAATGTATGGATTCATCAGGAATATAAGGTATTATCTTTTCCATTTCTCTAAGATTGGATGCTCTGCCAACCTTTTTCCCGTCAGGCATTTTAAAGATAAAATCACCAAAAGCAAGGTATGTAATAGCAAATGCCTTGATATTATTACGCAGTGATTCAGAATGCTTGTTAATAAAAAGAGCCGGAATATCTATTGCCTTTTGTCTGTTGGACTCTTCCGAACTAAATACCAGAAGGGGGATTCCTGGAGAATTTTTACTGACCATATCCAGAAGAATCAAACCGGCCTTATCGTCCAGTTTTCCATTGCGCTCAAAACGGACATCCGACAGCACGGTCAGCAGATATGGCTTAAAGCGACGGTAAAGGTCTACAGCTTCTTCAAAATTTTCTGCAATCAGGATTTTAGGCCTGGCCCTCATCATGAGGTTACGATGGTCATCATTAACAGAGCCTTCTATTACACCCTGTGTCTGCATCACCAGTTCCCTGTAGAGCAGGGGAAGTATTGATGAACAGTATATGGGGGAATCCTCTACATAAATAACAACTCTTATCCTTGCTGTTTGTGTATCATTAACAACATTCAACTGATCTTCAATACTTTTTATGATAGATAAAAGAAGGTCTGCATTGCCATGCCATACAAACATCTTGTCTATATATTTATGATCAGGGCATAATTGATTGATCAACAGATTGGCAGCGTTATGTTCAAGAAGATAAACGAAAATATTAGGGAATTGCTGTTTGATCATTTTACCCAGAGCGACAGGGGCCATATCATTAATACGGGGCATGGTAATTACGAGATCAAATTTCTTTTTCGAAAGAATCTCCATTGCTTCTGCGGCGGTTGAAACCCAGATGAGTTTTGGCGGATTTGTAAGGTGCAACCCTCGATATTCATAAATAATCCTTTCCGCTATGCGGCCATCCTTTTCCATAATAAATGCGTCATAGGGACTGGAAACAAGGAGAATATTCCTGATGCGTTTTGACATCAGGGCATGAAATACATTAAACGAAAGGTATGAATTATCAAATAGCTCTTTGTGTGATTTGGACATGTTTATCTCTCCTGCAATTTTTGTGCTATTTCAGATCGGGTAGATAGAATAAATCTGACCTAAATCTATGCGCCTATTTGTATAATATGATTTGTCCTCGTTCCTAAAATAATGTAGTTTTCGTCCTTTTGGTTTTTGGTCTCTTATCCGGCGATTCAATAACCATATCATCTATCTCATCCTCGTAACTTTTTTTTGACCAATGCTGTAACTCTTAATTTTTTCAAGGGGTTTTATCGTGGTGTTTTATAAAGATCATCATGATCAAGAATTCGTAAAAGCTTGAGTTGAGATGACCATTCCGGAGTACCGGTTTTCAAAAAAAGAGTTGGCTCAAATGAAATCCTATATTTCCTGTCAACACGGGCAGACCAAGCTGTTGGATCATTAACAATTCTTTCAATCCTCAGGCCTGGATGAGGGGGATTCTCCTGGAGAAATTTTATTGCTTTAGCAATTTTTTTTCGCAGGGCTTTCTGATTTTTAAATTTTTCCAAGTCAGATACAAACTTTTTATTCGGAATTAGTACCGGCATTACTGACATCCTCTATAAACCAATCAGGAAGTTTGCATTTTTCAGATTTCCTGGCTTCTTGTAATTTCAATAAGCCGGATTCTCCAAGTTTTATTGTCCGATAAATTTTAACAGGATAAAGGGTTATAGCGCCACCTGCTTCCACTGAAATTTCAAGATGGCTACCGGATTTAATCCCAAGCTCTTTTCTTATTAAAGCTGGCAAATTGATACTGCCTCGCTTATCAATAGTTACAAGCATAATGATTTCCTTTCAACAATATTTTTTATATGAAAGTGCCTAAAGTGGTAGAGACAAGGGATGCCTTGTCTCTATGC
>JAGGWL010000128.1 GCA_021157555.1 Deltaproteobacteria bacterium
CTTATGAACATTTTTGCGGCTTATAGAAATATATTTTATTTTTTTGTTAATATTAATGATGAACACACCTTAAAAAAGCATAGAATATGTCCTTGACATTGGGTCCACATCAATAGTACCTTTGATATCGGTTTTTTCATCGGCTCCAACCTGTGAAGCAAAACAAAATATTACAGCCATCGTTATACAAAAAATAATCCGCAATTTTTGCAACGCATCCTTTTTCAATATTGCTATACTGTTTTGGTTAATAAGCATTTTTATTTCCTCATTTATTGATTGCGCCTAATCTACAAGTATAGCATTAAAAATTATTTTATACATTAAAAAGCAAAAAGAACTCAATAGCAACAATTCACCGCTTAAAAAATAAAATAAAATCTGAAAGCCTGAAGTTATATTTAATTCCGGTGGGATACAGCGCAAATAATATGTTTATTGATTGCAAGCAACAACGACAGGCTGGTATTTAAAAGGATAGTTTACGGCAAGCAAAGTATGTCAATAAGTGAGAAGAATAATGCCGGGGGTATCGGTCTGAAAGTGCTAAACACTAGCCTGGGGCAACGCCCCAAGAAAAGTCATGCCCCTTTCAGGGCTGGTTGGTTATAGGGGATATTCAAATCCCAGGGCGTTACCCTGGGCTGGTATATATCGCCCTTTCAGGGCTAATAATCGAATAACTTTTTCATATTGCACCCTTCAAGAACTAATTTATATTCGATTATCGGCAAAAACACTCCGACATGTTGGGTATAGTGTTGGGTATTCATTTTGTCGCAAACAAAAAAAGGGGTTACGAATGAACGTAACCCCTTGAATTTATGATGGCGGGAGTGACGAGACTTGAACTCGCGACCTCTGGCTTGACAGGCCAGCGCTCTAACCAAAGCTGAGCTACACCCCCTTAGGACTATAGACCGTCACATAAATAATTTCACTGCGTTATCGGTCGTTGGAGTATTGCAATACGCCTTCCTCCCTCTGGCCTTGTGCCAAATTTTAAAAGCAGGTAATTATTTGACAATCTATATAATACGATAGATGGTAGGCGGAACAGGGCTTGAACCTGTGACCCTCGGCTTGTAAGGCCGATGCTCTCCCAACTGAGCTACCCGCCCATGCAAAAAAATATAGCATATCAATCAAATATCTTTATGTCAACAAATATTTCTTACTTAAAAAAACAAGAACTTAATTTATTGAAGTTCTTTGTTCAATAATATCCGGTATAATATTGAAATTCATATTGCTCTTGTTAAAAATTTTATCCCCCTCACTAATCACTAAAGCATGTGGAATAACATCATCCATTTTCTCAACAGGTATAATCTCTATTTGCTTTAAGACATTAGCGGGTATATCTTTTAAATCTTTTTCATTCTCTTTAGGAATGATAACCTTTTTTATCCTGCCTCTATGAGCGGCAAGAATCTTCTCTTTTAATCCTCCAATGGGAAGGATTCGACCACGCAGCGTTATTTCACCCGTCATAGCCACATCTCGACAGACCAGCCTCTTTGTGATGGCTGATACCAAAGAAATACACATGGCTACACCGGCCGAAGGGCCGTCCTTTGGGGTTGCTCCTTCTGGTACGTGTATATGAATATCATATTTTTTATAAAATTCATTATCTACCTGCAGTATTTCTGAACGAGATCGAACATAACTCACAGCAGCCTTAGCAGATTCTTTCATCACATCACCAAGAGTACCAGTTAAAATCAACTCACCCTTACCAGGCATAATCAACGTTTCTATATTAAGCAGTTCTCCACCGACTCTTGTCCATGCAAGACCGGTAACCATTCCTATCTGATCATTCTTTTCGATTTCTCCATGTTTAAAGGGGGGTGGACCAAGAAATTTCAGCACGGATCTCGCCGTTACCTTGTATGAGCTGCAACCGTTATTTTTAACAACTTCCCTGGCAATTTTACGGCATATGGATGCAATTTCACGCTCCAGATTTCTCACACCCGCTTCCCTTGTATACTGCTGAATAATTTTATGAACAGCACTAGATGTAAAAGCAACATTCCTATCCGCAAGCCCATTCGTCGAAATCTGTTTTGACAACAAAAAATCTTTGGCAATATGATATTTTTCATACTCGGAATACCCTGACAACCGTATAATTTCCATTCTATCCTGCAATGGAAGCGGTATGTCAAGAGTGTTTGCCGTTATAATAAAAAGTATATCAGATAAATCATAATCAATATCAAGGTAATGATCGTTAAATGAATTATTCTGCTCAGGATCAAGAACCTCCAGTAATGCAGAGGAAGGATCTCCCCGAAAATCCATGCTCATTTTATCTACTTCATCAAGGCACATAACCGGATTATTAACACCGACCTTTTTTAAAGACTGAATTATTTTACCTGGCATTGCTCCTATATATGTCCGCCTGTGCCCCCTAATCTCAGCCTCATCACGTATACCGCCAAGAGAAAGGCGAATATATTTTCTTCCTGTGGCCCGTGCTACAGACTTGGCCAGGGAAGTTTTCCCAACACCTGGTGGGCCTACAAGGCAAAGAATAGGTCCTCTTATTTTTTTTATCAAGACCTGCACTGCAAGATATTCAAGAATCCGTTCCTTCGGTTTTTTAAGCCCGTAATGATCCTCATCCAGAATAGTTTCGGCCTTATTTATATCATTAGAAACCTTGCCGATTTTCATCCAGGGAAGCGCTAAAATCCAATCAATATAGATACGGACAACAGTGGCTTCGGCTGACATAGGCGGCATCATCTTAAGTTTTTTAAACTCATGATTTACTTTTTCACGCGCCTCATCAGGCAGCTTTGCATTCTTGATATTCTGCTCTATTTCCTTTAATTCTTCATAAGGTGCATCCGGCTCGCCCATTTCTTTTTTAATGGCGCGTATTTTTTCATTAAGGTAATAATTCCTCTGTGAAGTTGACATCTGATTCTTGACACGGTCCATGACCTTTTCATCAACTCGAAAAACTTCTATCTCAACCTTCATTAAATCAAGCAATAAGCTCAGTCTGTCATGAACTGCATTGAACTCAAGAAGACGCAGTCTGTCCTCTACCTGAAAAGCAAAATGGGATGCTACAGTATCTGCCAATCTGGAAAGGTCTGTTATTTCAGATATACTATTTACCAAAGAATCAGGTATATTTCTATTCACCTTGGCATATTTCTTAAAATTATCTATTATTGCCCTGCCCAAAGCTATAGATTCAGCACCTGAAGCCTCCTCCTCCGCTACCGGTTCTACCTCTACTTTAAAAAATTCCTGATCATCTATAAACCGGACAATCTTTGCTCTTCGATTCCCTTCGACCATGGCTTTTACTGTACCATCAGGAAGCTTAAGAATCTGTAATACCTTTCCAAGAGTACCTGTAAGACTTATATCTTTTTCGCCAGGGCGGTTAATATCGGCCTTTTTCTGAGTAGCGAGAAAAATACTTTTGTCCTGATTCATCGCTACAGTCAAAGCTTTTACAGATTTTGAGCGCCCCACAAATAAAGGAGCTACTGAATGAGGAAATACCACAATATCCCGCAATGGCAATAAAGGGATAAAAGATTTTCCGGCACCTATTTCATCCTGAGTTTTAAAAAAATCAACCGTTTTCATAATTTTTATTCTATATTCTTTAGGGAACTGGAAAAAAATAATCTACTCATATCGTGTAGAACTTTTGTTCGTCTTCAAGACGTGATAACAGGTGCATAGTGAACTATGTGCCTGTTATCGCAACGTAGAAGACGGGCAAAAGGGCAAGCA
>JAGGWL010000240.1 GCA_021157555.1 Deltaproteobacteria bacterium
AATGAAATAAATGAATTCAGTATCGGGCACAGTATTGTCTCAAGGGCGGTGTTGGTCGGTATGAAGGCGGCGGTGAAGGAGATGCTGACGCTGGTTAAGGAGCTTTGATGGAGCGCTTCGCTTGAGGGGATAGGGGTAAATGGAGTATGACAGTTTTGAAAATCCGGCGCCGATGTGTGAAGAGATCGCTCAAATGGTAACAACTGAAAATCTGCTGCAACGTGAACGTAAGGCCTATGCATTAATAGCCGAAGCCGCCGTTTACGCAAAAGACATACCCGATCTATGCAGAATGGTTATTGCCGGACTTGTGGAAATCCTCAAATTCGATTTAGGCGTTATTCGATTAAAAAACGGTAAGGATCATTCATTCATGGTCATGGCTTCCGCGGGGATATCTGAGGGCTTAAGGGGAAAGCTTCAGCCGGCCTATCTTGGTGATTCAGAGAGTGTTTCCATGCTTGTTTTGCGCACCGGGAAACCAATTTTTGCCCCTGATATAGATACAAATAAAATTAAGCAAACGCATACCGCCCGGCTGGCTGAATTTGGTGGCAAAGCATTTATTGCCTGGCCTTTGCATGATTCTTCACAAAAAATTATGGGTGTGGTTACGCTGATTGCATATTCACCAAAAAAAATTCCCGATAAAGACAGAACCTTTTTTAAAACAATTGCAGATGTGTTTGCGCTTGTTGTCGAGCACAAAATAGATAGTGAGAATATTAAAAAATCTCTTAAAGAAAAGGAACTGCTGCTTAAGGAGATTCACCACCGAGTCAAGAATAATATGCAGGTGATCTCCAGCCTTGTTAGCCTTCAAGCCGGCCGGGTAGAGGATCAAGACCACAAAAACTTGTTCAACGAAATCATGGACCGAATCAGATCTATGGCCCTTGTGCATGAGCAGTTATACAGAACCAGGGATTTGTCCGGCATTAATCTAAAAGATTATATTACGCAGCTCTCCCGCAGGCTGATGCGATCGTACGACATCAAGCCCGACAAAATTGAGTTAAAAATAGATGCCGACGATCTTTATATCGGTATCGACAAGGCCGTGCCATGTGGTTTGATTACAAACGAACTGATCTCCAATGCCTTGAAATATGCCTTTCCTGATGATATGAAGGGGCGGATAAGCGTTAAGCTGCGTAAAGACGATAATGGGAAGATTTTGTTGAATATCAACGATAACGGCATAGGACTGAGCAAAGAATTTAATCTGCAAAATGCTGATTCTCTTGGGCTGGAACTGGTTATAATGCTTGTGGAACAGATAGATGGAAGTTTAGATGTGACCGGCGACAAGGGCACAGATTTTATGATTAGCTTTTCGGCATAGGCTGGGAGAATGTAAATATGTCCAACCTGAAAATTCTTGTAGTAGAGGATGAGGCCATTGTAGCGCGAGACCTGAAAAACAGCTTGGAAAATTTAGGCTATGAGGTTACTGATGTTGTAGCCTCAGGTGAAGAAGCAGTGGCAAGAGCTTTGGCATTATCTCCCGATTTAGTGCTTATGGATATTATGTTAAAGGGAGATGTGGACGGGGTTGAGGCTGCTGACAGAATAAGGAAGGAGATTGATCTGCCGGTTATATATCTTACAGCCTATGCGGATGAAGATACCTTAAAGCGCGCCAAAATAACCACTCCCTTGGGTTATATTCTCAAGCCTTTTGACGAAAGGGAACTGCATACCTCCATAGAGATAGGTCTGTACAAACACAAAATGGAGATGGAGCTGAAAAGATCAAAAGAATGGTTCTCTACTGTGCTTAAAAGCATAGGTGATGCTGTAATCATCACGGATAATAAAAGCCGGGTGACATTTATGAATCAGGTCGCTGAAAATCTTACAGGATGGAGCCAGGAAGATGCGTCCGGCCGGTATCTGGGCAAGGTCTTTAATATTGTTAATGAACATACCCATGCCGTTGCTAAAAATCCTGTAAACAAAGTCCTGAAAACCGGTCTTGTTGTGGGTTTGGCCAATAATACCATTCTTATATCACAAGACGGTTTAACCAGACCTATCGACGACAGCGCTGCCCCGGTCAAGGATGAAAAGGACAACATCTCCGGTGTTGTCCTTGTTTTCAGGGATGCTACTGCAAGAAGACGGATAGAACAGGAACGTTTGAAAACACAGAAAATAGAGTCCCTCGGAATCCTTGCCGGAGGCATTGCCCATGATTTTAATAATATATTAACCGGTATTCTCGGGAATATAGCCTTGTCAAAAATCTATCTTGATGAAAATGACAAGGCATACAACAAAATAGAGGCGGCTGAAAAGGCATCTTTGCGAGCCAAGGATTTGACACAGCAACTGCTGACATTCGCAAGGGGCGGAGCGCCAATCAAAGAGACCGTATCAATTCGGGAAATTATTGACGAATCGGCATATTTTGCATTATGCGGCTCCAATGTTAAATGCGATTGTGTTATTCCAGACGACCTCCAGCCCTTAAAGGCGGACGCCGGCCAGTTAAGCCAGGTTATCTCCAATCTGGTTATCAATGCCAATCAGTCCATGCCCCAGGGCGGGACCATCACAATAACGGCTGAAAATATTGATATAGATAACAAATCAGGCACTTCAATAAAGCCCGGCCAATATATAAAAATAAACGTAAAAGATATGGGCCATGGAATCCCGAATGAATATCTTGCAAAAATTTTCGATCCGTATTTTACCACCAAACATGCCGGAAACGGTTTGGGGCTGGCTACTGTATTTTCAATTATCAAAAGGCACAATGGATATATATTTGTTGAATCAGAAATCGGAAAAGGGACAACCTTTTTCATATATCTGCCTGTCCTCACAGAGATCATTATTCATAAAAAGAAGAAAGATATAATTACCGGAAAAGGCCGGGTACTGGTGATGGATGATGAGGCTATGGTTCTGGAAGTTTCCAGAGCTATGATAGAATCACTAGGTTATGAAACCGCATTTGCCGAAAATGGGGCCGAAGCTGTTGCAAAATATAAAGAAGCTATGGATAGAGGCAAGCCGTTCGATATAGTTATTCTCGACCTGACCGTGCAAGGCGGGATGGGCGGCCGTGGGGCAATAAAAAGATTGCTTGAAATTGATCCGCAAGTAAAAGCAATTGTATCGAGTGGATATTCAGTCGATTCTGCCATGGCAAAGTTTGAGGAATACGGGTTTATTGACGTGCTTGCAAAGCCTTATAAGCTTGAAACTCTGAGTAAAATTTTGCACAGGGTTAATGAAATATAAAAATAAGGGTTATATATAAAAGTCATGTATCTTGTTTACGCGGATGAAATGCAGCAAATGGATCGTCTTACGATTGAAGCCTTTGGTATCCCGGGCCGGGTACTAATGGAAAATGCCGGACGGGGCGCAACCGAAATCTTATTAAGGAAAAAATCCGATATCCACAATAAAAGTATCGGCATTATA
>JAGGWL010000350.1 GCA_021157555.1 Deltaproteobacteria bacterium
CCGTTCCTGTTGACCCATAACGAAACAAACCTATAAGCGCCATCCCAAGCGCATCCGAAGCATGAAAAGGCCTGATAGGTTTTTCAAGGCCTAAAAATTTTCGCACAGCTCTTTCCAACTGATCCTTGGTAGCCTTACCATTGCCTGTTAAAACCTGTTTTGCCTCACGAACCGGCACTTCCATTATTGCAGCATTCGCCTGGCAGCCTGCAAGCAGTACAACGCCAACCACCTTTCCTAAAATAATACCCGATTTAGGATATTTTTCAAGGGAAAACACATCTTCAACAACCATTAGATCCGGTTTTTCATTTTTTAATATAATGTTAAGTTTGGAAAAAATATGATCAAGGCGTTGAGGCAGGGGCGTTTTTTGGGAAGTGTTAATACTGCCATATGAAAAGGATGCAACTTTAACACCTGTTCCGCAAACAATACCTATACCGGTAGCAGCCAAACCAGGATCTATACCGACAATTTTGACCATACTATTATGCTCTTGCGGGGATCTGAGTATTTTAAAGAAGTTATTTCGTCCTTGTTCCTATGTATATAATCACACATATCCGAATCTATCAAACGAAATATTTTGTCCCCATTCCTAATAATCTTGTTTCTCACAAGAGTAAGTGTTAGGAAAAAATATTTTAGTAAAAATTAAATAATTACATGATTTAGTATAAGTCACAAGCCTTATTTAAAGATAACATTTTGAATTTATGGCAAAAAGTTTATGAAAGACGTGAATCAAAACATTGTTAAATCAATAAATTATCATACCATCGGGAATGGGTGCAAATTGCGGATCAAACAATTACGATAACACCAATCTGGAAATGGCTGTTGGTGTAGGTGGAAGGTTGGAGGCTGCCATAAAAAACAAGAAAATTTTAAAGTGCCATTGCAATATTATACAATCTTAACAGGTTATCTTTGTTAAAAATTAGACTGATTATTTCTGATTTTGGGTTGCTGGCATCGCCCGCTTTAGAATTCTGTTATCCGACAGACTGAAAGGCTCAAACTCATATCGCTCAAATATTTTCTGACATGGATTTGCAAATAGAAGCATTTGAAAAAAAATTAGATAAATACAAGCTACCAAAGACAGGCATGATGCAAGAATTATTAACTGGCAAAAAACGTCTGAACCATGATTTTAAAGGATTGGAGGATTGCCATGATTAAAATAAAAAATAAATTGAGGTTCAAGACAATAAAATATGTTGAAGCATATAATCTTGAAACAGGATTATTAATAAAATTTGGTTCAAAAAGTTTACAACACAAAAATGTGCATAATAATTTTTTAATCAAGAAATCTAATAATCAAAAACATCAAGGTTCAAGACAATGAGCAAAGAGAGCAGTTGGTTTTTTTATATCCAAGGCTGCTTAGGAACGAGGAGTAAAAAGATAGTTAGTACCTTACTCCTAACCCGGACAAGCCGGAACTAAAAAAAACTTATCACGAAAATAAATATTAAGATCCTAACAGCCTTCAGCCTATCCACCTGAGTAATTACCTTATTTTTAGCAGCAAGTTAGTAACTTTATATGAAAGTGCAGTAGAGACAAGGCATGCTGGTTATAGGAAATGTCCAGCTTCCTCGAAATAAGACTCTTTTTACCCCTAAAAAGTTCAATATAGCCCCAAAATAAGTGACCATTTACAGTCTATTTTATATTATATCAATAAGTTGTCGCGGCCCGACCCCAGCCGGCCCGTACATATAAATATCCCTGTAAAAAAGGATAATGATACCATGAAAATTAGGCTTTCCTGAAGGGGAAACGTCGTATAGCCTGTGGTTTTAACCACCGGTATGAGATATACACCATTTTTCAAGTCCTGAAGGGACGGCGTATTTCGATCCGGGCATACCAGCAATTTGGAATAGAACACCACCTTCTCCTTTGACAATACCACCCATATACCGATAAAGCTCGTCCCTGATTTCCTGAATAATCTTTGGTTCCCGTGCTTTCGTGCTGAATACCACGTGATAAATTAGATTGGTTAATGTGCTTCCCATAAATTATTAATGTGTTTGTTAATTTTTTAACGTCGTCCTTTCAGGACTAATTGCCTTGAATTTATTTTACCGGTGGTTAAAACCACCGGCTATACGACCTGATCCCTTCGGGATAATATGAGATCAATTTCATCAATGCTGAGATTGCAATTCGGCCAATTTTTGGCTCTACCGGAATTAGTGTGGTCAATAAAATAAATATGTTATGGAAAATATTGGTAACTTCTCAATAAGTTCTGGTATCAGTTCATTGCCTGGTTCCCACGCTGGAGCATGGGAACGATAAAAAAATTACAACTTCAGGAGATCGCCAGGACTTATTAATAACTTACAAAGATTGCTAATTTTATAATGTGTCCACACGGGTAAAAATCATATAAAAGCATGTTCTTTTTAAATTAAGGGTTCACGCAAAAATAAGTTGGCAATTTGATGATTTGATTCGTTTTCACGCTGGAGCGTGGGGATGAGGGAACCAAAATCACTGATTAATCTTGACATATTATTTATTACGCATATAATATGCGTAAACCTTGAGAAAGGAAAGAAAACATGAAAACGGCAAGTGTTGGAGAAATCCAGAAAAATTTTGCCCGGGTCCTTGGCGGCATTAATAATGGTGAAGAAATAATCATTACAAAAAGAGGAAAACCCGTAGCCAGAATAGTATCCTTACCTCCTAAAAGCGAAATCAAGTGGCCTGATTTCTACAACGAAGCTATTGACCTTAGAGGAAAGCCAATAAGCGAAATAGTTATTGAAGGCAGGAAGGACAGATTCTAAATGCTCTACATCGATACGAGTGTAATCGTTAAACTCTATATCAAAGAAAAACATTCTCTAAATGTCTCAAATTGGCTTAAAGAGAATAACGAAGCCATTCCTTTAACAACTTTTCACGAATTAGAGTTCAACAATGCTATCAATCTGAAGAAATTCAGAACTGAGATTACAATAGATGAGATACGTCTTGTTATGGCAAAATTTGCTGAACATGAAAACAAAGGAATCTTTTATCGTCCACAAATAAGCTGGACCGATACATTCAAATACGCTGTTGATTTATCAAGAAAACATACGAGTAAAACGGGCTCAAGGGCCCTGGACATTCTGCATGTGGCCTCAGCTTTATCAATTAAAGCTGACAGGTTTCTTACTTTCGACGAGAGGCAATCCAGGTTAGCTGCTCTATCCGGAATAAGGATAGAAACTTTGTAACTGAACATCCATGCCCTTCAGTTTTACCTCAAACTCAAGACTGCCCTGAGACTGCCTGATGGAGGGACAACCCAATTATTATTTTTTCTAATTTTTTACGTTCCCAAGAGTAGTTATCCTTGTATAAAGGGATATAATGATATATAAATATCCCTGTAAAAAAGGATAATAATACCATGAAAACACTTTTTAAACGTATTATAACTGATTTTCACGAAGCGCCGCCCAAACAGGTGGTAATACGTGATTATAACATTCCTGTTGACAACCGTAAAATCATCTCCCTGATCGGGGTCAGAAGAAGCGGCAAAACTTTTTTACTATATTCACTTATAAACCAGTTACGTCAAGAGCTTGATCCGCGCAACATTGTATATATTAATTTTGAAGACGATCGCCTTTACCCTTTAGAATTAAAAGATCTTGATGATCTCATTGAGGGTTATTTTGAACTTTACCCTCAAAAACGGGATGAACAGGTTTATCTTTTTCTTGATGAAGTTCAAAATGTTCCGGAATGGGAACGCTTTGTGCGTAGATTTTATGACACACTTAATCTGTAAATTTTTGTTACCGGCTATTCGTCCAGACTTTTAAGTCATGAAATAGCCACCAGTCTGCGTGGACGGACGTTAACCTATGAAATTTTCCCTTTTTCCTTTCATGAGTACCTTGTTTATAAAAAAATTAAGATAAATTTTAACTCCTATAGAAGTATCAGCTTCATCAAAAATATATTTGAGCGTTACCTGACGGAAGGAGGATTTGCAGAAACTTTTGATGAAGATACGGACATACAAAAAAAAATATTGCGCGATTACCTGGATCTGATTGTCTACAGAGATGTTATTGAACGTTATAACATCAAAAACAGAGCATTGTTAAAGCGGCTTATTAAATATACTTTTTCCAATATAAGCACCCTGATCAGTTATAATAAACTCTATAATGAATATAAATCGTCAGGGTACAAAGTCAGCAAAGATACCCTCTATAACTATCTTTCCTTTCTTGAGGATGCCTGCGCCCTCTTCACTGTCCCAATTTTTAGAAACTCCGTCCATGAAGAACAGCGTAATCCACGCAAAATATATGCTGTAGATATCGGATTTAAGTCCCTGTTTGATACCAGCCTGTCAGCGGATTTTAGCAAATTATATGAAAATCTGGTGTTTTTGCATCTCAGACGTAAAACCGATCAAATTTATTACTTTAAACAAAAGTATGAGGTTGACTTTTATTGTCAATTGCAGGAACCACAATTAATTAATGTCAGCTATGACCTAAGCCATCCCCAAACCAGGCAACGAGAAATTAGAGCATTGCAGGAAGGTATGGCGTATTTTAATATCAACAATGCTACCTTGATCACCCGTGATCAGGAGGAATTGTTGCAAATTGCGGATCAAACAATTACGATAACACCAATCTGGAAATGGCTGTTGGTGTAGGTGGAAGGTTCCCCCTCGTTCCTACTGTCCTCCGTGGGAATGCATACGGAATAGAGTATCAGTGTTATCCTGGTGCAGGAAATTATCAAGGCATGCCGGGATGCTGGAGGTCTGCAAGTAATAAGTGGAGCAGATACGCAAGCGGGTATGCATTCCCACGCTGGAGCGTGGGAACGAGAAAAAATTATTGGTTGTGCTATGGAAGTGCATAAACATTTGGGAAATAAATTTCAAAAAGCAGCCTATTAACGAGACTCGTAAAGTTGATTTCTTTGTTGAAGAAAGAATAATGGTCGGAATAAAAGCTCTCATAAATTTAGAGAATGTACATCTGGCTCAAGCAATGAATTATATTGAAGCATATAATCTTGAAACAGAATTATTAATAAAATTTGGTTCAAAAAGTTTACAACACAAAAGTGTGCATAATAATTCTTTAATCAAGAAATCTAATAATCAAAAAAATCAAGGTTCAAGACAATGAGCAAAGAGAGCAGTTGGTTTTTTTATATACAAGGCTGCTTAGGAACGAGGAGTAAAAAGATAGTTAGTACCTTACTCCTAACCCGGACAAGCCGGAACTAAAAAAAACTTATCACGAAAACACGAAAATAAATATTAAGATCCTAACAGCCTTCAGCCTATCCACCTGAGTAGTTACCTTATTTTTAGCAGCAAGTTAGTAACTTATTGTAAACTATATATTCACTCGATGTGTATTATCAATATTTTTTTATTCAGGAGCAGTCAATAAACCTTCAACCGTCAACCTTCTTCCCAACCTCCAACACCAAAAACCTCCCCTTTGACCCCCCTGTATGAAGGTTTTCGAATCTTTTATCCCGCGCAAGCCTTTTAAATTCGGAGCTGGTTCCCTTGTATTTGACCATCATTTCCGTAATCCCACCGCCGGAACTTCTTTCCGTCAATGAAACCACCCGCGGGATCGATTCAACTGCATCCTGGAATGCAAAGACTAGCCTGTCTGTGTTTTTTTCGGTTTTTAATGTAATAGTATAAGGCAGCCCGTTGGCCGTATAGTCCGCCCACCATGAAATAATGCCGTTTATCATCGGAGCTGCGATATTTTCAGCGGCTCTGCGAGCGCCGTTTAAACATGCAAGGTTTGCTGATTCCCCGATCCCGGATATGCTTTTTTCGTCTGCAAAAAGAATCTGCGCAGTAGTTGTTGCTATCACCTTTGTCCGCATGGTAACCGATGCTGTCTCCATCATCCCGTCAAATCCCGCCGGTTTTGCCTTAACCCCGTAAAGAAGCACTATTTCCGCGTGATATTCAAGTCCCAGCCTTGCCGCCGCATTATTTATGGTGTCGGCCTTAAGCAGGCTTTTTGCGTCATTATGCAGCTTTAAAGATATACCTGGATCAATTAGATCAAAATGCCTGCTCGTCAGGATTTTAAAAAACACGCTCTCGGCAGCATTCGCCGCATCCGTAATTTGTGCGTCAGGAGAACAGACAACAAGAATCCTGGGATAATCCATCATATCCTTATAAAGTCCCAGCTTGATGAGCGTATCAACAAGAATACCCGGTTTCACCCCGGCGCATATTTTTACCCTGTAAAGACCGTTTTGCTCCCTACGCTCTTTAATGACCTTGTATCCGGTGATATATCCTTGGGTGCGGGTGTAAATTTTTTCCATAAGCTCATCGTCCTACAAAATGGAATCAGCATCCATCAGTGTACCCACCCCCTGTTCAACAGCATTTCGCAAAGCATCTTTTATGGCCTTATTGCGGGCGCCTTCAATATTTTTCCCAAAAATCGGCGCTGAGCCGTCAACAATAACCTCTTTTTCCTCTTCTCCAGCCCATGCCTGAGAAAAAACAAAAAAAACCGTATAGAGAGACAAAACAAACAGAACAGATACAATGTGCGGCAATATTTTATTATTTTTCATTATTGTTCTCCAAATTCCTAATGAACGAACACGAAATAATTTTCCCAACTATAAAATACCCAAAAAATATAAAAAATTTGATACTCGTAGGGGCAGGCCCCTGTGCCTGCCCGATTACAAATTGATTACGCAATGTTGGGCAACCACAGGGGGTTTGCCCCTACCAACTACCTATTTCTTATACACAACACATTCGGCCGCAGCATCAAGTTTTACCTGATCCAGCCTGTTGCCTGCCTGATATACATTAATGTCTCTTATCATGCCGCGTGTCAGGGAGGTAAATGCCTGGTTGTTGAAATCATTGTTGAAAATATTTATCGGCCTTGTGCCGGCAATGGCATAAACTCTCTCGGTTCCGGCCGGGCCTTCCACCTGGAATTGAAAACCGTAACTATCATCCAGTATCCGGTAGTCAACACCGCCCTTTATATAATTGTCCGCATAAAACCGGTTGGGAAATATTTGAGTGATATTACCGTCGGGCCCTATGTTGACAAGGGTAAGATAACAATCCTTTTCAGAGCGGAAAGAAAAGCAGATCGGGTCATTAAGATTATAATTGCTCTTGTCTGTCCATAATTGTATGGCAAAATCCTGCTTTTTCCTGCTTTTTTTGTATTTTTGAAAAAATTTGTTTTTCAGCGCAAAAAAAGGATCGTTTGTCTCAATGTTAATTGCGATGGTCTGATTATTTGCAGGGTTAAAGGTGCCAAGCCTTCTTTCGTGGGCTTTTGCTTCAGCGAGATAGCTGCATATTCCTGATTTCAGGTCTGCAATCTTTGCATAGCCCTGGGAATTAAGCTTTATTTTTTTTCCGTCAACCGTAAGTTTTGCATCAGGCGGCACAATCTGGAAAGATACGCTGTATCTGTTTTCCACAAGCCTCACGGACACAGCCTCATTTGCCGAACGGACGGGAACGTTTTTATGAATCGGCGCATAACCTTCCGGCTGAATAACCACCTGGCATTCGCCATAGGCAATACCGGTAAAAACAGCGGTTCCATTAACAAGGCGTCTTTGTATTCCCCCTGCAACAACATTTCCGTTTGCCGAAGGAACAGTGGAGATGGTGAGAACGGCTGTTTTTTGTCTGCCCATAAGACCCATTACCGCTTCATCCTTTATTACCCGCACGTCCGCAGCCCCCTGAATCCAGCCTGTTTCAGATTGAACTATCTTTGCGGTGACATCGAGATAACTCCCCATGTCCTTGACAACGCCTATGACCATGCTGCCGACCCCGATCATCCTGCCGTATTTTGTCACGGTATTCTGATCAAAATATCCGCCGTGTTCAATCTTTGCAGACGATATTATCTATTTCAACTGTTTGCGCTCCATTACATCGGAAAACCTGCCTGATGCAAACAGCTTGAGAGTCAGCTTGTCGGAAAAATGCTCACCAATCCCTGTAATTATTTCACCTGGCCCTGTAAAATCAGCAACAGCAATCTTTCCAATCTCACGCTGACCCGAAGAAGTCACAAGCTTTTCAGCAAGAAAATCAACAGCCTCAAAAAGCTGTTTTGCCTGTGCGTATGCCGGTGGTTTTTTGGCAGCACCGGGAACGGTCGCACATCCTGAAAAGGCCAGGAACAGGCATAATAGACCGGCAAGATAAAACCTCTGGTTCATGTTTTTTTCTCCTTATAAAATCAAAATAATTTTGTGGTTTAATTATTAATGACGCATTTTATTAATATTTATTCAATTTTTTTATCAATTTGTTTTATCTTTTCTTCAATGGATTCTCGAACAAAGGTAGAAACTTTGTTGGGTTGTAAATTTGACTGCATATTTAATACATCCTTTTGTGACTATAAAATATACCAAATTATATGCCATACAACAGGTACAATATCAACTCGGCAAATAGCTCTTCCATATATGCAGCATTGTTTTGAAATACCGGGGTTTGCATCATATTATATATTTTGCAATAATTGCTGGCATACTTCATATCACGTCAACAGTACTTTACACTTTTTTTTAAAAAATAAACCTATCTGTGTTTATCTGTGTGCATCTGTGTCCCATTGTTTTTTTTCAAAAGTATCCAAAGTTTACAACCAGCCAGATGATCTTGCCAGAGGCTGAAGCAAAAAATTTGAATAAAATACCGATAATTGCGTCTATATTTAAAAAAGCAAAAAACCGAGCCCTTTTTCGTGTTTTCGTTATTTCATGTTTTCGTGACAAAATATTAAGGAGGATTATTATGATTCGTTTGATTATTACTGTAGTTGCACTAACCGTATTCTGTACTGTTTATGCAGCAGCCGGAGAAGAACCTGTATTCCAGACAACAAAAGAAGAGATCGTAAAGGAGCTGACCCGGCCTGTTTCACGCACAAGAGGCTATATCCAGCAAGGCCAACAAGGAAAGCAAAGAAATATTGTAGTCTATGAAAAAAAACAGACCGAAACCATAGAAAAAATCGTGGTGATAAACAACAATAATAATACGCCCAGAGTCAATTTAAAAGTAGAGTTTAATTTTGATTCATATACAATCCGGCCGGAATCATACCGCCTGCTCCGTGAACTGGGAAATGCCCTTGAAACAGAAAATATAAGTGGCAGCAATATTGCAATCATGGGGCATACGGACTCGGACGGAACCGATCAGTATAACCTTGGTCTCAGCCTGAACAGGGCTTTGGCTGTTAAACAGTATCTGATCGCTAATTTCAGCATAAAACCCGCTAATCTAAGAGTACTGGGATATGGCGAGGCTATGCCGCTGGTATTCAATACAACGGCTGCGAATAAACAGATTAACAGACGGGTTGAGGTTCGGGTTGAGAGATAGGTTGAAGGTGGAAGGTAGAAGGTTGAAGGGAAAACATCATGAAACAAAAGATATCCATATTTATTTTAATTTTTTTTTTGCATTTCAGCAGTCTCTTTTTCAGTATTTGCTTCATCAAACAGGGTTGCCCTAATTATCGGGAACAGCGCCTACAAAAGCGCGCCACTTACAAACCCTGCCAATGACGCAAACGATATGGCAACAGTTTTAAAACGTCTTGGCTTTGATGTAATAAAAGAGGTAAACGCTGACAAAAGGCAGATGAAAACCGCAATCAACAAGTTTTACAAAGGTCTCCGCAACTCCGAAATCGGTCTTTTTTATTATGCGGGACACGGCATGCAGATCAATAATGCCAATTACCTCATCCCGGTCAGAGCAAACATCAAAACTGAATCAGATGTGGAATTTGAGTCTATCCACACGGGTCGTGTTCTCGGCAAGATGCGTGACGCCGACAACCGGCTCAATATCGTAATCCTTGATGCCTGCCGCGACAACCCCTTGAAGCGAAATTTTCGCACAGGATCAAAGGGCCTTGCCCAGATGGATGCGCCCAAAGGCTCCATAATAGTCTATGCAACATCTCCAGGTTCTTTGGCAGAAGATGGAAATGGCAGAAATGGAACATATACCGGCAATCTGCTTGAAAATATCGAAAGAAGCGATCTCACAGTACAGCAGGTTTTTAATGAAACCGGACGTGGTGTTATGGCGGAAACAGATGACAAACAGATTCCCTGGATGTCATCCACTCCGGTGGCCGAGTTTTACCTCGCAGGCGGAAGCGTAATCGTCACCAAACCGCAAGCCTCAAGTGAAAAAGGCAGCCTGAAGGTTAAATCCAGCCCAACAGGAGCAAAAATATATTTAAACGGAAAAAATAGCGGCTCCGCCCCGAAAATATTTTCAAATCTTACACCCGGAACTTATAAAGTAAAAGCCGGCCTTTCCGGTTACAACACCGAAGAAAAAAGAATTCGTATAAACAGCGGCCGTGCTGTAATTCTTACATTTTACCTTGACCCAGTGGTGGCTGTAGGCAGTCTCTATGTAAATACCGACCCGTCCGGCGCGACAGTAAAGGTGCTGAATATTTCCCCGAAATTTTATCAGGGCATGGAACTTGATGCCGGAACCACTACTCCGTTTTCATTCGGCAGGTGTTTGTCGACCGATCAGGCTAATTATGACGGCAAATATCCCTTAACCGGATGTTCAAAAGGAAGAAATAAAAAAAAGACAGTCTCTGTGGCAAGTTTTTCTCCCAATGAGTGGGGACTTTATGACATGCATGGCAATGTTTGGGAATGATGTCAGGACTGGTATGAAAAATATTCTTCAGCTTCTGCAATTGATCCGAAAGGGCCTTCATTGGGCTCTCGCCGGGTGTACCGCGGCGGCAGCTGGTACAACTACGCCCGCTACTGCCGTTCAGCGTTTCGTTGCAGCTTTTCGCCGGGCTACCGCGACTACGGCCTGGGCTTTCGCCTTTCCAGGACGGTTTTTTAGTTTTTGGTTTTTTACCTTTTGGGAAAAAAGCGGAGGCGTTCACAAGATTCGTGCGAAGCGTAGCCGCACAGAATCTTGTGAACAGC
>JAGGWL010000252.1 GCA_021157555.1 Deltaproteobacteria bacterium
ATAGAATACTCAAATAATCACATAATTATCTTAAAAAAACATTGATCTCTATTTCGAAAGGAAAAGATGTTGATAGAAAATAATAGTGGCTCATACGACGTTTCCGCGTGCTCATGCGTGGGCTGCAAAAAGGACGTTGATTAATGACGGGAGCAATGCCTTTCCTCTCCGCGGTACGTTATGAACGAATTCAAAAACTCTGATAAAGTGGTAAGTTTTCATGAGATACGCCGCGATGGGGTCGAGGCCAAGATCGTAGAAGCGACCAAAAACACTCAATTGTACAGACATGAACTTCAACACAATCCATCGACGTCTTCATCTCTGGCATATTCTCCTTTGCCATGACAAACAGTCTTATGGTTATAGCACCCGTTGAGATGATTGTAAATGTTGTACTCATTTGTATTCACCAAGGTTCCTGGTTCTATAACGGACCGCAGAATGTTCAATGGCTTTTTGTTTAACGTCGGGAAGCATAAAAATAGCGACATCCCTGGATCGCTCAATGATTCCGAGGACAGGAGGTTTTTCCTTTTCAAGAGTTCCTCGGCCTGGAGCACCCATGAGCGCTCTGCGCCGCAGTATTCGGCCTTTCTGACGAACTTTTTCCGGATGTCCTTTATGCCCTGCAATTACGTAGACTTCGTCGCACCCTACTATCCCTTTCACATTACACCTAGGATACCTTGCAGTGGTTTCGTTAAAAAGCAAAATAGTCATTCTATGGGCTACATCCGGATCCAGGTCTAGCTCTGGTGCGCTTTGGTTGTTGGATTGGTTTAATCTGGGGTGTCTAAATCGACAGACATAGTTGCTCAAAAATGGACCCAAGAAAATTGCTTGCAAGGCTCATTCTCGTAAGGCTTTTAAACGAAATTTAAGGGGTCCAAAAAGTGAGGCAAAACTGATATTGGTATATTTCACAAGGCATTTATACTGTTTAAAGTAAAATATCATTTAAGCCAATAAAATTAAATACATACAAGGTTTTCAATAGTTGACCGAACGTCTATTTTTTTTCAACAACAATATAAATATAACTCGTTGTTTTCATTTAATTTTTTTTGCAAATAGGTACCATATTCCGTTAATTTTTTGTGAAATTTGTCTAAAAAATATTATCAAATCAACATGTTACCTTTTTAGACACCCCAGTTTAACTCCTTGCCCATTCGGTATTTGATGTCGTGGTTGATTATGAAGTCGAGTTCTTTTTTAGTGAAACCGATTTTTTTATAAGAACGTACATCTCTTTTATAAAGCATACAAAACTTGTTTACATTTATCCAGTTATCAACATATAAGTTTAGCATGAAATCGTCAGCATCACTAAAAATTCCAAAATTAGATTCATGGAATCCCCGTAAAAATCTTCCGGCAAAAATTGCCGAAATAAATAAAGAACGTGACTTTACACTTGGTTTTGTACGCGCGTATATACCAAATATACAATCCGTGCACCCCAAAACCAGGAAAACATCTGTCAAATATGCCAGAGAAATCCCGATAAATGGATGTGGGATAGCTGACTTTGTTGCTATTTACTCTGATAAAACAAATGGGAAATCAAAAAGCCGCCTTCCCCAAATTAATTCATCAATTATAAGAGCTTTTGAACTTAAAATATCTGACTGGCGCAGGGCTATGATGCAGGCCCACAGATACAAATATTTTGCGAATTCTTCCATAGTAGTGCTCCATTCCGACAAGCTGAAAAATGCTCTGAAATATCTTGATACTTTTAAAAAAATCAATGTCGGTCTATGGGCTTTCAATCCCAAAACTGATAAAATCATAACATGTTATACACCGCGCCCCAGAATTCCTTTAGAACCAAAATATAAACCATTGGCTTTAGAATTAGTAACCAAAGCCTCTAAAGCTCTGCATTCCTCCTAAAAGTCTGTATTGCGAAACCCCTGATCTGAAATATTTGTTTTTTCATGCTGTTATTATTTGTGTTACGCAAGAGTTTGTAACACCAAATTATTCTACTTCAGTAAGCGGTTAGGTTCAGATATTCGTTTAAGCTTTCTTATTTCGCGAATATTATTTTTAGTAAAAAAAGAAAGGAAATCACAATATGCAGGGCTATGTCGTATAAGACAAAATCTGAAACGCTATATATAGATATTTATTCGTGTTTCTTTCTTAAACCTTTCTTAAAGTCCAACTATTCTTTCTTAATAAGTTTCCACCGGGAAGCTGTTCGACTTCCGGTATTAATGATTAATCCGCTTTCCCTAAGCTTTGTCAGCAAATTGCCAATTTTATTTTTTTTCTGTCCTATTGTAAGTACGTCAGGCAGTTTATTAAACAATAAGGTATCAACGTCTTCTCGCTTTACATATCCGAACCTTTCTATCAGCTCTAATAGCATCTTTTTATAATGTAAGTTGTCTAATCCCCTGTTTTTTATGTATTGAGCCTTTTCGTCCATAATTTCGGCGAAATGAGACGCAATATATACATTAGGCGCGCGGCCTTCAATGAGTTTCTTCTTGCGGAGCATTTTAAGCTCGTCGCCACTCAATTTCTTTCGTTTCTGCACTTTATCAAGAGCTATTACATGCCGAAGATCAAGGTCAGCCTTCTCAATCAGGATTCGACTGTAGTTTTCATCTATTAACCGTCCCATAATTTCAACGGTTACATGTTCAGGGTCACTCAAATAGTAATCAGGTAAAGGAAAATAGCGTTTGCGCTGTTCAAGAAACATTTTTTTTATCCCGTAACCCATTGTATCAATCATATCAAGATTTACCATTGCCTGTGCAAGAAAGAAGTTTCGGTAAGATTTCGGCGTCTTGTCTCTTAAAAGGTAATCTTCGAGCGTACCTTCGAAAAATCCGCCTGCATTTTGCAGGATTAGGCGATCCACCTTTTCGGTCAGGATAATACGGGCATTACGGCTATAATTCTGATGGGCTATGCAATTATTCAGAGCCTCTAACACA
>JAGGWL010000152.1 GCA_021157555.1 Deltaproteobacteria bacterium
CCCTGAAAGACTGCATTCTGCTCTTAAACTTTTATTCGCATCTATTCCGTACAATAATTTTTCCAAAAGCAGAATTCATGAATATGAAGGTTATTATGCTTCTGTGATATACAGCTATTTTGCCGCTCTTGGGATTGAGCTTATAGCAGAAGATGTAACCAATAAGGGCAGGATCGATTTAACTCTAAAATTAGATGACAATATTTATATAATTGAATTCAAGGTAGCGGAAGATTCGAATGATGAGAAAAATTTGCCTCTTCAACAAATAAAATCAAGAGGCTACAGTGAAAAATATACAGACAAAAATAAATCAATTTATCTGATAGGAATGACCTTCAGCAAAAAAGATAGAAATATCAGCTCGTTTGAATGGGAAAAAGCATAAGTGCCTGTATGAAAAAATTACCAATTAGTAAAAGTGTGTTTAAGGAAATTCGTACGGAAGATTGTTGTTATGTAGATAAAACTCCCTTTGTTCAACAGTTATTGAATGATCACAGTAAATACTGGTTTTTATCCAGGCCGCGCCGTTTTGGAAAAACATTATTTTTGGATACTCTTCGAGCAGCTTTTGCAGGAGAAAAAGAGCTGTTTAAAGATCTCTACCTTGAAAACAACTGGGATTGGGAAACAAAGTACCCAGTCATAAATATAAGTTTTGGGCGGGGTATGGCTACATCTATAAAAACACTAAACAATGCAATTCACTATACTTTAGGTAATAATGCACAAAAATTTGATATTGAATTAGCAGCCAACAGTATTCCCGAGAGGTTTGAAGAGTTGCTGCAAAAAACAAGCAATAAATTTGGTCTTGGAGTGGTTGTTCTTGTTGATGAATATGATAAACCTTTACTTGATAATTTAACAAAAAATGTTGCAGAAGATATTCGCACAGAATTAAGCAGCTTTTATTCTGTGCTAAAAGCTGCTGACCAATATATAAAATTTGTATTTCTTACAGGTGTGTTAAAATTCAGCAAAACCAGTATTTTTAGTAATCTGAATAATTTAACGGATATATCCTTAAAACCGGAATATGCTGATATTTGTGGATATACCCAGGATGATCTGGAATCAGTTTTTGTTGATTATTTACAGGATGTTGATCTGAAAAAAATAAAAGAATGGTATGATGGATATAATTTCCTTGGTACTAATATGTATAATCCGTATGACATTTTATTATTTTTATCTGATCAAAGATATCAATGCTATTGGTTTGAAACCGGAACACCATCTTTCCTTCTGGAACTGATAAAAAAAAAAAAATATTTTATTCCCGATTTGCAAAATATTATTTTAAGTGATTCTCAAATGGGTGAATTTGATATTAATCATATTGAACTGGATGTTTTATTATATCAGACAGGCTATCTGACTATAAAAAGTGTTAAAGAACTGGCCAATAGAACATATTATTCTCTTGGAATGCCCAATAAAGAAGTTAGTATCGGGTTGAATGATTATTTATTGAGAATGTTTTTTTTAAGTGGCGCCAATGCAACAGATACAAGCAGATTAAGCCAGAATATATATAATGCATTGTTTGCAAATCAGCCTGAATTATTAGAAAAAGCCTTGTTCTCATTTTTTGCAGAAATTCCTTATGCCTGGTATGTAAAAAATAATATTGCCGAATATGAAGGGTATTATTGCTCTCTGTTTTACGCTCTTTTTGCGGCTCTTGGATTAACAATAATTCCGGAAGATTTTACAAATAAAGGCAGAATTGATTTTACTGTTATTATGGAAAAAGGGATATTTATTTTTGAAATAAAAATGAAGTCAAACACCAAAAATGGAATAGAGCAGATCAAAGAAAAAAAATATCATGAAAAATATATCGCAGAAGATAAAGAAATATTTTTAATTGGAATAGAATTTGACGAACAAGAGAAAAATCTTTCAAAATTTGAAACAGAAAAATGGAATTTTCAGATAGCCTCAAAGGATAAGGGATGAAACCACACATCCACCATCTTGGAGCAGAACACTGTGTTACCGGCTCATGTCACCTGATGCAGCTCAATGGCCTGAACATTATGGTTGACTGTGGCCTGTCTCAGGGAAATGATTCTTGTACGCCAATGAAAAAATGGCCTGTTTCACCTTCTGCTCTGGACTTTCTCTTTCTAACCCATGCCCACATAGATCATATCGGACGGCTGCCGGAGCTTATCCAAAATGGTTTTAAAGGCGAAATCATCTGTTCCCATCCAACAAAGTCCCTGCTTTGCCCGATGCTCGCAGATGCCATGAAATTTTCCCACCTGTCAAAAAAGGAGATGGAAAATCTGGAGAAAATTATCGATGATCTTTCATGGGGATTTGAATACAATCAAAGCTTTGATTTAAAAAAAGGAATCACATATAAACTGGGCAGGGCCGGTCACATTCTCGGCTCATCTTTTATAAGATTTGAAGTTGACCGAGGCTGGTCTGTAATATTTTCCGGTGACCTGGGCTCAACAAATACACCTATTTTGCCTGACGCGGAAATCCCTGAACCTGCCGATCTCCTTGTACTTGAATCCACCTACGGCGACAGGCTTCACGAAAAAAGAGATCAAAGAGTACAAAATCTTGGAATAATGCTGACCAAAGCCATGTCCAACAAGGGTAAAGTCTTTATACCGGCATTTGCGCTTGGACGCACCCAGGAACTTGTTTATGAAATAGACAGGCTCTTTACAGACTCCAAATATCATGAAATATTTCCTGAACTCAGCAATAAAAACAGACCGCCTGTTTTTATTGATTCTCCTCTGGGGCTGAACATTACAAAGATTTATTCAAATCTTTCTGAATACTGGGATAAGGAAGCAAAAGATCTTCACAGCCATGGTGATCACCCAATTGATTTCAAAGGGCTTTACGCTGTAAGTAATTACAAGGATCATCAAAAGCTGTGCAGCACCAATGGTCCAGCCGTTATCCTTGCCGGCAGCGGTATGTGTACAGGTGGCAGAATAATCAATCATTTAACAGCAGGCATAAACCACTCTAAAAACGATATCTGTTTTGTGGGTTATCAGGCCAAAGGCACACCAGGAAGAGCAATTCAAAAATACTGCAAATACCCTGGCGGTTATGTTTATCTCGACGGAGAAAAGAAATTCATAAAGGCAACAGTCCACACGCTTTCAGGGTACTCCGCCCACGCCGATCAAAATGGCCTTGTATCCTGGGTGGAATCAATAGCTGAAAAGCCTCATGCAATCAAACTCGTCCACGGTGAAACAAAAGCCCGCACAGCGCTGGCATCTGTTTTAAAAAATAAAGGTTACAACGTATTGGATTAATTTTAAGGAATACAAAATGCCATACGTAACAAGTGTAGAAAAAATTGGTATTGAAAAAGGAATGCAGCAGGGAATGCAGCAGGGAATGCAGCAAGGAATGCAGCAGGGAATACCGCTGGGAATACAGCAGGGAATGTTAATAGAAGGCAGGGAGATGATTATTGAGGTTCTAACCGAGCGTTTTGGCAGGACAAGTGCCAAATTGTCGAAACAACTTGAAAGTATAGATTCACGTGAAAGGTTAAAAGCCTTGCTCCGCCAGGCGCTTCAGGTAAAAAGCATTAATGAATTTGAAAATAAATTATCAGGCCAGTGATCAAGAAGCATATTGTATTATGAATGGGACACAGATTAACACAGATGAACACAGATACAGATAGGTTTGTTTTTAAAAAATCTGTGTAAATCTGTGCAAATCCGTGTCCTATTTAAAAAGCAGTTACTATCAAAAAAAACTTGTCCCAGTCACAAAAATTATCAGGCCAGAGATCAACAAGCATATTGTATTATGAATGGGACACAGATAGGGTTATTTTTTTAAAAAAGTGTAAAATATTTTGCCTGGTTTCCATGCTCCTGCGTGGGAACTATAGGAGCTAAAAATGGTACAGCTACTTGAAATAAAAAAAGAAATTGAACAATTGCCTAAACAGGAATATGATAATTTGAGACATTGGTTTGCCGAAAAGGACTGGAAAATATGGGATAAGCAAATTAAAGAGAACTCAAATTCAGGGAAAATAGACTTCTTAGCCAAAGAAGCTTTAGAGGAAAAAAATAATGGTGATTTAAAGGTCTTGTAAATGCATATGACGAGTTCTCGATTTTGGAAATGCTTTGATAAGCTTCCATCTTCTATTCGGAAAATAGCTGATGAGAATTTTGAATTTTTGAAAGACAATCCTTATCATCCTTCACTTCATTTTAAAAAGATTGGTTCTTTTTGGTCAGTTCGAATTGGCCTGAAATACAGAGCTCTTGCTATAGAAGATGGAGCAGACTTTATTTGGGTATGGATTGGAAATCATGATGAATATGAAATAATGTTAAAATAAATCAGATAAACGATCCATCAAAATTAAAAAAGTTTTTCAAGAAGGCCGTCCAGGTTGAAAAAATTGATGCTTCCGATTTTTTTCAGCCCTCGTAAACCGGAGCTGATTAAAAACAATAAACCTATCTGTGTGCATCTATGTCCCATTAATTACAAACCAATATTTCAATGGATGTCCCCCCAGTGACATGTAAACAGATTTCCAAACGAATCCATATAATCCTGCTGGCTTCATACTAAAAATTAAGCCTCAACCCTTTATTTTTTTGGGATTTACTTCAAAAAAACGGAATAAAGTCATATGAAATACACTATAAAAGCAATGGAGACCCGTAATGATCTGGAAGCATATTGTATTATGAATGGGACACAGATGAACACAGATGGGTTTGTCTTTAAAAAAATCTGTGTAAATCTGTGCAAATCTGTGTCCTATAAATTACAAACCAATATTTAAAGGAAGTAGATTTGTGGAAAAGAATAATCAAGACTATGACAGCCCGTGGAAAGATATCCTTGAAATTTATTTCCGGGAATTTTTGCAATTTTTCTTCCCCAAAATCGAAAAAGACCTGAATTGGGA
>JAGGWL010000198.1 GCA_021157555.1 Deltaproteobacteria bacterium
CGCATACCATACAATTTTTTTTGTTAAATCAAATAGTTGATGGTCAACTTTCTGCTAACTCGTAAACTCGGGCTAAGCTCCTTTAATCGACTTCCTATATCAATTCGACCTGCTGTGCGTTTTTCAGAATCAAAGATAACATTAATATCCTTGTTCCAGTAATAAAATGGATGATTTAGGATACCCAAATCACGTTTTTCGGCCTTCAGTACAGTCATGGAAGCTTTCCCCCTTTTTAAAGAGAGATCAATGGCAACCTGGGTAATTTTATTAAAATGGGCTTTGAGACGTTCGGAATGTGCTCTTTTTGCAACAACCCAGTAAGCGATTGTATTCAGCTCATACAGACGCGGGCAGGAATGTGAATAAAATTTAATCATATCATCCTCTCCACCCCATAATTCCTGCATACCGGTTAGACTATCAAAAATAAAGCGAACATTTCCCTGCATGGTTTTGTGAAGTCCAAAAAAAGCGCCCGTCACATGATCCGAGTTACATGGTTCATCCACCCTTATGATCTGGCAAAGCCAGTTTGATTTTTTCTGCTCGTAGAATTCAAGGAAAATTTCGGCTCCTTCTCCTTTGCCATAAGTAAAACAATCCAGGATTGTTAATAAAGGATTGTCGGCCAGAATTCCTATATGCTCCATTAGGGAAATCATGGAGCGGTCAAAATTAAGATAAATAAGTGGTTTTTTTTCTTCCTGAGAAGCCTTCATCAAGTTTAAATAAAAAACAGGAGCCAGACTGCCGACTTCATCATACCAGAGTACATTATCCCCAATAAAAATGCCGCCATCCAAAATGCAATCAAGCTGCTTTATTCCCGAAGAAATTTTTTTTACATTCAAATTCATAAAATTATTAAATATTTTAAATTGGTTATATAAAAGTGCCTTAACCAGAGAGAAAGTAGATGTTTTTATTTTTTTCTCTGTGTACTCTGTGATCTCTGCGGTGAATCTTTCATGTTTTGTTGTACCTGACAGGGCATGCTGGTTATAAGGAAATAGGACGAAATAACTTCCACAAATATAAACTCCTTCTTATGGAAGTTATTTTGTCCCCGTTCCTAAAGCAGTTCGCCTCCGATTTTGGCAAGGTGGCCTTTTAAAAAACGGGGCTAAAACAAATGAATTAAAAACTTCCTTATCTTTTCCGAATGAAATTTTAACGCCCATAACTATCAGATCTAAAGGCCAGCTTGTGTCGCTGCCTAAACGCATATAATCCTTTTCAGTTGTAACTATACAATCAGCATCAGATTCAATTGCTGATTGTATGATTCTTTTTATATCATTATTAGTATAAAAATAATGATCAGGAAATTCCAAAAAACCTTTTATCTCTTTTTCAATCAAGTAAACAGAATTGTAAAAATCCCTATTTTTTGCAATCCCTGAAAAAAGAAAAAGCTTTTTATTTTTCAGGATATTCAGATTTTGAGAATCTTTTAATTGCGTTTTTGAGCCCGTTTTTAATTTGGCCACTGAAGCACAGCATTTCACAACACTATTCAGGTATGGCAGATGAAATGCTCTAAAAACAGGAATGCCGCATGCAATTTTATTCAATTCTTCCGGCAATACGTTATTTGCACAATCAGCCCTGGTTAAAACAAAAGCATCACCGCGCTTAAGTGCTGAAACCGGCTCTCTTAAAATTCCTCTCGGCAACAGATGTTTGTTTCCAAAAGGCAAAGCATTATCAAGCAGTACCAGATTAATATCACGCTGAATCTGCAAATGCTGAAAAGCATCATCAAGAATTATCACATCCGGATTAAATTGTTTTACGGCCACACTTCCAGCCGCAAACCTGTCTTGACCGATAATAACGGGAACACCTTTAAGCCTTGCAGCAATCATACAAGGTTCGTCACCAGCATCGACAGCATCCATACACATTTTTTTTCCGTTACTTACAATGCCTCCTGTTTTCTCTGCTTTACCTTTGTATCCCCTGCTTACAACTACAACTTTCAACCCGAAATCTTTCATCAATTCCGCCAGATAGATTGTCATGGGCGTCTTGCCTGTACCACCTACAGTAATATTGCCAATGGAAATAACAATGCACGGCAGCTTTTCTGATTTAAAAAGCCCTTTTTTGTAAAGAGATTCCCTGATTTTTACAATACCGGAATAACCCTTGGAAATAATCGACAAAAAACAAGCAAAAAGAGAATCTTTTTCCTCAACGTTATACATAACGGATTCAATCCGCTTGATTACATTCTTCATAACAGCGGCAAGCATCTGACTATTTCATCCACAGTCTTGTCAACAGCTCCTTTGTTGTCGCAAAAAACTTCATAAGCATTCTTTCCCATTTTAACCGCCGCTTTTTCATCTTCTAAAAGCGTTAAAGCTGCCTCATAAAACTCTTCCGCATCAAAAACCTGCTTTGCAGCCTTGGCATCTGACAACATCCCCGATATTTCGGCAAAATTACTCATATCAGGCCCGAAAATAATCGGTTTGGCAAATGCAGCAGGCTCAAGAGGATTGTGCCCTCCCCTTTTTACCAGGCTTCCACCAATAAATGCTGCATCAGCAATAGAATAAAGTTTTTTTAAAATTCCGATAATATCAATAATTACAACATCAGATTCCTGATCAGGATTAACCTCTGCAATATTTTTTAATTGAATGGCTGTATATCCTGCTGACTTATAAATTTCGCACACACTTGCCGCACGTTTTGGATCCCTGGGAGCAATTATCAAAACAAGAGATTGGAGGTGCTTTTTTAATTTTTTAAAAGCCTCCAGGATTAAGGATTCTTCTCCGTTATGGGTACTTCCAGCCAAAAGAATCTTCCGCTCCGGATGAATTCTCATAGAACTTTTCAATGCACTTGTTTCGACTTCTGAAAATTCTATATCATCCTGATCAAATTTTATATTACCTGTAATCGTCAATTTTTCCGGAGGAACTCCAATTATTAAATAACGCTCTGCATCCTGTTTAGACTGCGCGCAAATTTTGTCAAAAACAGATAAAATTTTTTTTACAAAAAAAGAAAATCGTTTGTATCCCTTAAAGGATCTATCAGAAAGTCTTGCATTGACAAGAAGCACCGGAATATTGCGGTTTTTCATTTCAAAAAGAAAATTAGGCCATATATCTGACTCAACAATAACAACAATTGAGGGATCAATTTTTTTTGCAATCAATTTAACTGAAAAACATAGGTCATAAGGGAAGAAAAAAATTGAATCAACGGTTTCAGGTAACAGTTTACAAGCAATTTCATAACCTGTTTTCGTAGAAACAGAAAAAACAATCCTTTTATTTGAAATATCTTGCGCCAAGCTTTTGACAAGAGGGACGGAAGAAAGAACCTCTCCTACCGAAAGAGCATGAATCCAAAGAGTTTGCTGCTTTATTTCATGCAGCTTATTTCTCTTAAAACAGGAAAGCATCTTTGTAATTCCCAGCCTCGGAAAAAAAGTTCGGCGTCTCTTTTCTGATAATAAAAGAATTGGTATAATAAACGGGGAAAAAATTATTATTATGATTAAAAGCAGTATATTATAAATTATAATCAATATTGCTACCTATTGTTTGAAACGGGATGTAACAAATCGGGTTTGCATTGATAAACCGTATATGTTACGTTTATTAAAAACCGGCTATTGATGCAAGGCAAAACGCCTTGTGATATCAGAGAGTTACAGTCCAACAATCCAAGAGTCTCTATATCTCTAACAAAACACAATACAATTGAATTAAATATTTTACAACAAACATGAGTACATCCGATAATAAATTTTCAAAAACTGTAATTATCAATAATAGTCTTGGTATTCATGCAAGGCCGGCCGGTATGATAGCAAAACTGGCAACAACCGCCGAATCCGGGATATGGATAATAAAAGACGGTGAGAAGATAGATGCTTCAAGTATTATTGATATACTCTCATTACTATGCGAACAAGGTACTTCATTAACTTTGGAAATAGATAATCAGACAGATAAAAAAATTCTCAATGACATAATAGAATTGATTAGACAAGGATTTGGAGAATAAATAAAAAATGGACCAACTGACTGAAATTACCTTAAAGGGTTTAAAAGTTTCTCCTGGCATCTGTGTCGGAAAAGCATATCTTATTGACAATGAAGGCGTTGATGTAGTCGAAAAATATATAATACCTGTCCAGGATCTGCAACATGAAATCCAACGATTTAAAAATGCAATTAAAAAAACAAGAGAAGAGCTTAGATTACTAATAAAAAACACACCTGAAGCTCTGAAACAACATGCATATATTGTTGAGTCCCATATGATGCTGCTCAGGGATAAAAATCTTTATGACAAGATAATAGAAACATGCAAAAAGGAACAGATTAATGCCGAATGGGCAGTAAAAAAAGTTACATCAAATTTGACTACGATATTTCAAAATATCACAGATCCGTATCTAAATGCCAGGGCAGTAGATATTGGACATGTCTCAGACCGTATAATTAGAAATCTCCTAGGGGCTAAACCTCTTGATATAACCAAAATTAATAAACGAGTTATTTTGGTTGCCCATGACCTCTCTCCTGCCGAGACCAGTCAAATCCAACTGGAAAAAATTATGGGTCTTGTCACGGATCGTGGCGGGAAAACATCTCATACAGGCATTATTGCACGCACACTCGGAATTCCCGCAGTCCTGGGCCTTGAAAATGCAAGCAAAATCATTAAGAATGACGATTTGATAATTGTGGATGGGTCTTCCGGTACTGTTATCGTACACCCCGAAGAAGAGACATTAATCAGGTTTCATGAACGTCAAGAAAGCTTTGAAAAATATCAGGCAGGTATTACTCGGGAAAGTCATCAAAAAGCCCAAACAATGGATGGAATTGACCTGCAGATCATGGGTAATATAGAACTCCCTGAAGAAGTAGTATCAGTTCTTGCACATGGAGGCGACGGGATTGGCCTGTATAGAACCGAATTTCAATACCTGAGCCGTCCTTTTTTTCCTAATGAAAATGAACTCTTTGATAAATATCAAGAGGTTGTTGAAGTCATGGCGCCAAAACCTGTAACAATCCGTACCCTTGACATAAACGGAGACAAAGCTGTTGCGTTTGGCAATGATTCTAATGAGACAAATCCTGTCCTGGGACTCCGGGCAATAAGGTATTGCTTAAAAAAACAAGATGTTTTTAAAATCCAGTTACGTGCAATACTAAGGGCGGCTGCATTCGGAAACGTAAGAATATTATTTCCGATGATATCTAACTATGATGAAATAATTGACGCTAAAAGACTTTTAGATGAGGCGGCTGATTCCCTGGATAAAGAAGGAGCGATTTTTACCAGGGACATAGAGATAGGTATGATGATAGAAGTTCCATCAGCAGTAGTAATGGCTGATATAATGGCAAATGAAGTCGATTTTTTTAGTATTGGAACAAACGATCTTATTCAATATTCCCTGGCGATTGATCGAGGAAATAAAGATGTCGCTTATCTTTATAACCCTCTTAATCCTGCTATACTTCGCATGTTAAAACATGTTACAAACGTGGCCAGGGATAAAGGCATCAAAATATTCATGTGCGGTGAAATGGCGTCCGACCCCATTAACATACCAATCCTTTTAGGGCTTGGAATGGATGAATTAAGTATGAGCCCGCAATCAATGCCGGCTGTAAAAAGTATGGTGAGAGCTCTCAACATAGAAGATTCAAAACTTTTCCTTAAAGAAGCGCTTACAAAGGCAACTGCCCTTGAAGTTGCGCAATTACTGGAAGAAACTTACGGAAATCTTGTTTCAGATAAAACATATAAATAGCGGTGCTGAATTGACAAAAAAACATAAAACAATTGTAACAGAAAACAGAAAAGCCAGACACAACTATTTTCTTGAAGATAAATACGAAGCAGGGCTTGTACTAAAAGGAACTGAAGTAAAATCGCTAAGACTCGGGCGTGCAAACCTTAAAGATTCCTATGCCAGAATCATCAAAGGCGAAGTCTTTATTTATCAAATGCATATTGCAGAATACCCTTTTGCCCATTACGGAAACCATGCTCCATTAAGACCAAGAAAGCTCCTTTTGCATCAACGCGAAATAAAAAAGTTGTACAGCAAGGTAAATGAAATGGGTTTTTCTCTTATCCCCCTAAAAGTCTATTTTATTAATGGAAAAGCCAAAATAGAGATAGCGCTTGCTAAAGGTAAGCGCAAGTATGATAAACGGGAAACCATAAAAAAACGGGATGAAAAAAGAGATATGGACAGAGCGCTTAGAAATACTTGACATATCCTCAAACTCTGTTTATTTTAAAAATAGTACAAAGGAACAAGAAAATATACCAACAAAACATAATGGGGGCGAAACGGCTTCGACGAGGATGATGAAACTCCGGCTGCATACCGAGCAACTGTCAGCTCGTAAAAAAGACGGAAAATTAAAATAATCGCAGATGATTATAATTACGCTTTAGCCGCTTAGGCTAACGTTCTTCCGGGTTTTTCCTGCGGATCCGGTAAGGGCGTCGACTTGCAGGATAGTCTAACATGTGTGTCTGTAACATGTCAGGCGAAACTTAACAGAATACGTTTTCAAGAATCCCGCTCGGAGGAGATTTGAAAACCGACAATCAAATTTCGGGATAAGTATGTAGATGCCTGTGTGGAATATTTTCGGACGCGGGTTCGACTCCCGCCGCCTCCACCATTATATAAACC
>JAGGWL010000053.1 GCA_021157555.1 Deltaproteobacteria bacterium
AAAACGATATGCTCATTGGTATCAATCCCGGAGCAAAATTCGGTTCCTCCAAATGCTGGCCTCCTGTTTATTTCGCAAGGCTGGCGGAACTCCTGTCAGAAGAATGGGAATGTAAAATTTTATTATTTGCAGGACCTGGAGAGGATATCATAGCCGAAACCATAATAAAGGAATCCTCCGCAAAAATAATAAATACAGGGCAGGACAAGGTCGATCTTGCTCTTTTGAAATATCTTATACAGAGCTGCTCTCTTTTAATTACAAACGATACAGGGCCAAGGCATTATGCCGTAGCGCTTGATGTGCCTGTGCTTGTGATCATGGGGCCCACCGATCACAGATACACAAATGCCAATCTCGAAAAAACTCTTGTTTTAAGAAAAGAGCTGGATTGCTCTCCATGCCATAAACCGGTTTGCCCAAAAGGACATGAATGCATGATGCTTATAACCCCCGAGTCCGTACTCCAGGCAGCCAAACAATTAATGAACCGTCAATTCACAATTTCAAATTATGCCTGATTCATCATACAGAAAAAAATGGTCTGAACTAAAAAAAAATATCAGGCCTGAAAATCTTGTCCGGCTATCCCGGCAAATAGCATATTCATTTCTGGACCTCTACTTGAAGGACTGTCATTATGAAGAAGATTTCATAGATTTGCTCTGTGAAATGATGACTTTTTCATCGAATCCTCAGCTTAACAATCCCGGCACCCAGGCTCTTTTTGAAATAATTATCGAAAGACTCTGCGATGATTTTGAAAGTCTTCAAACAGAAACCTACAATAGAGTAATGAGTCAGGTCATCTCTTTTTGCAGAACAATTCCGGAAGGCAGCAAACTCAATAATAGACTTAAAAAATTTGGAATTCACTCTAATGATGACATGTTGACTCGAATAAACAGAATCAGGCTGAACAAAAACAAACTTGCAGATAAAGGCGTTATAAAAAAAATACTCATTCTGTCGCGTGTAACCATCGGCGCGGATGTCGCCATAACCAGCATTATTATACAGCGCCTGACAGAACTATATCCCGATACTAAAATAGTTCTTATAGGAAACAGCAAGCTCAAAGAAGTTTACGGAGCAAATTCAAATATCAGAATTGAAGAGATTTCATATTCCAGAAAAGGCGGTCTTATGCCGCGTCTTTCAAGCTGGCACAGGGTTCTTGAGATTATAGATCAGGAGAGTTCATCTGTTCATGGGGATAATGTTGCTCTGATAGATCCTGATTCACGGCTGTCGCAATTAGGTGTACTGCCGCTGATTCCTGAAAATAATTATTTTTTTTTCGACAGCAGGTCAGACACTTCCTTTAATAAAAAAATGTCCATGGTTGAACTGACTAATAGCTGGCTTGATGATATTACAGGTGTTAGGGGATTTAAATATCCCAAAACATGGGTACCTGATGAACACCTTCGGGTATCAAAGGATTTGTTTAACAAGCTTCGTAATAACGGAGCAGAAAATGTCATTGTGGCTAATTTTGGAGTAGGCGGCAATTTACGTAAAAGTGTCGGGAAAAACCTTGAAAAAAAACTTCTGATAAAGCTTTTACAAAAACCGAATACGGTTATTCTGCTGGACAAAGGATTCGGAGATCAGGAGACATCCTGTACCAACGCTCTTATTGCAGAAATAGAGAAACAGGGATACCTCACCCGGCACACAACATTCGGTTCAAATATAAAGGAGCTGATTAACTGGGGTGTAATAGGAATAGAAAGCGGAATAGGAGAGATAGCAGCCTTAATCGCAATGTCTGAAGAGTTTATAGGTTATGACTCCGCCTGCCAGCATATTTCCGCAGCGCTCGGGACACCCTGTTTGACCATATTTGCCGGTTCCAATAACATGCGTTTTATCAGGCGCTGGAGCGCGCACGGCCAAAACAGGTGCAGCATTGTTCATGTAGATACCTTGAGCAATCCCCACGCTGTTGAAGTGGATGATATTATTACACGCATAATGCAGTTAAGGAAATAAATATTTTTTAAAAAAAAGCTTGACTTTATTTTTTATTATTATAAACTATATAGAAAATATTTATTCAGGTGTTTATAAAAACATAATAGGGAACCTTGTTAAAATCAAGGGCGAGCCCGTCGCTGTAATCGGGGACGAAAATTGCATTATGCCACTGACAAATTGTTGGGAAGGCGCAATTAGTAGTTTGATCCGTAAGCCAGAAGACCTACCTGATTAACATATGCAAACCTTTTGGAAAAAGATTTGCAACAAAGAATTCAAGGATACAAAAGGGTAATCCCTGAATCGATTTATTTCGGTTCAGGGATTTTTTTTGGGGAAAATAAATTGCCCTACCAAACGCTACCGAGGGCTGGAGAGTATGTTAATTATGCTGCAGCATGCAACAATTATAGCTTGCCAACTTCAGCATAAAAAACAAAAACATCCCTCAAAGCATCTCTCGCCGCAAGGCGAACCGGAATGCCACCGGATCTCCTACCGAAAAAACCGGGCAAGCAACCGATACCTGCTTTTCGCCCGGTTTTTTCATAGGTATGGAGGCTGTTAGCTAAAAATATATAGCATGAACAAAGATTAATTAAAAATAATTCAACAATGTATTCTATTGAAATTGATACGGCCCAAAACACTGCAAGAAACTATAGGAACAGGGACGAAATAATTTATACAAGTAGGTGTAGAAATGACCTGAAGCTATGATTTATAGTTGGGGAAGTTATTTCCCTTCCCTTCCTGATCAATGAAATTAAACATCATTACACCTTCCGCTACATGATATTTGATGCACCTCCCGCTATAGGTTGCCCTGGCAGCCTGATCCTCTCCCAGCACTTATCCTTGTTGCAAAATATAATAAACCATACAAGAACAGATCTAAAAAACATTGACTCTGTTAAAAAATGCCAATATTCTATAAATAGTTCTGAAAATACTGTTTAGGAACGAAAACACAGGAAATAAAATATTATGCAAGAGAATATTAATGTTATCGCCCCGGATGTCAAGTTTGGAAGATATGTCAAGGTTTATAATTTCGTTAATCTTTACGGGTGCAAGATCGGAGACGAAACCAGGATCGGTACTTTTGTAGAAATCCAGAAAAATGCCATAATCGGCAAGCGATGCAAAATCCAGAGCCACACCTTTATTTGCGAGGGAGTTGTGATTGAGGATGAGGTTATGATCGGTCACGGAGTCATGTTTATAAACGACAAGGATCCAGGTGCTGTAAATCCTGACGGATCTTTAAAAAGCGAAAAAGACTGGGTCTGCACCCCGACTCTTGTAAAACAAAAGGCTTCCATAGGAAGCAATGCAACAATTATGTGCGGTATAACTATAGGAGAGGGAGCGCTGATTGGCGCAGGAGCAGTAGTTACCAAAGATGTTCCTCCATATTCCATAGTAACAGGCAACCCTGCAAGAGTACTAAGAAAAAGATAAAATAAGGAGAAAATTAAATGCTGAAAGTTGGAGTAATAGGATGCGGGTACTGGGGGCCTAACTTGATAAGAAATTTTGTTCAGTTAAATGAAAGTGATGTGGTGCGGGTGGCAGACCTTGACCCTGACCGCTTAAAACATATGCAGTCTTTATATCCTGGGATACAAACCACATCAGATTACCATGATATTGTTTCGGATCCTGAAATCGACATAGTCGCAGTGGCTACACCGGTGCAAACCCATTTTGTTTTTGCCAGGGAAGCTCTGCTATCCAATAAACATGTCTTTATTGAAAAACCGATTGCAGCCTCTGTCAAGGAGGTTAAGGAGCTTATTGGTCTGGCTCAAAAAAATAGGTGCAAACTGATGGTTGGCCATACTTTTGAATATACCGCAGCCGTCAGGAAGATGAAAGAGATAATAGATTCCGGTGAGTTAGGGAAAATCTACTATATTAGTTCACAAAGACTGAATCTTGGACTTTTTCAACAGGATATAAATGTATTATGGGATCTTGCCCCGCATGATATTTCAATTATACTTTATCTTTTGGAGTGCGAACCGGAGTCAGTCACCGCCATCGGCTCATCCCATATAAACCCGGCTATTGAGGATGTAGCCATTCTGACAATGCGGTTCCCTGATAATCTTATTGCTTTTGTTCAGACCAGTTGGCTAGATCCGGACAAAGTAAGGAAAATGACAGTTGTAGGAAGTAAAAAAATGATGGTATATGACGATGTTCAGCCATCGGAAAAAATCAGGGTTTACGATAAAGGGGTTGAACTGCCGCAGCATTATGACACTTTCGCTGAATTCCATTATTCCTACAAATATGGTGATATCATTATACCTAAAATTGAGGGTGGCGAGCCGCTCCGAACGGAGCTGAAGCATTTTATCGACTGCATCAAGAATGATAAAACCCCTATAAGTGACGGCCAAAGCGGCCTTAGGGTGGTTAGAATACTGGAAGCCGCTCAGAATTCCATAGAAAAAACTAATAATAACGTTATCCCGGTAATAAGGAACGGGGACGAAATAAAGCTTCATAAAGTATAAACAAGGAAATGAAAAATGCCTTTTTTTGTTATATCTTCAATTTTATATTGCACCCTTAAGGAACGAGGACGAAACAACTTCCCCGTTCCTAAGATATCATCCTTTTTTTCCTATATAAAAATGACGTCCCAGCAGATTATGATATGGTGTCCAGGCTTCATTTTGATCTGCAGAAGAAATAAAATTGCGAATACCATTAATCTTGGAATCTATCTCATCAACATAATTAAGCAGAACAGCTTCAACAGTCTTGGGCGGCTCCGGAGAACCAAATTCTCTGATGCCGTGATGACTTGCAACCATATGCTTTAAAAGCAGGGCATCTTCTTCGGGAAAATTTTTTATTTGACCAATTTTTTCATGAACCATCTGTATTCCAATAACAATATGATTCAGCATTCTGCCTTCATCTGAATAGTCAATTTTTGTTTTATAATCAAATTCACGTATTTTCCCAATGTCATGTAGTATAGCTCCAGCAAGAAGTAGATCCTGATTTATCCCACCATAATGGCCAGCTATTTTTTTAACCAGAATTGCCATGGATAATGAATGCTCCAGCAGCCCTCCTATATAGGCATGGTGCATTCTTTTGGCAGCCGGAGCGATTTTGAATTTATTAACAAAATCCTGATCGTTCCAGAATGCTTCAAAAAGTTCCTTTATATAATCAGTTTCGATAGAGAATGTGATTTGTTTTATACGATCAAACATTTTTTCAATATCATGGCATGTTACAGGTAAAAAATCAGCCGGTTCCACAGAATCTTCAGAAAGGTATTCCATGCTCTTTACAACAAGCTGTAAAGAATCCTTGTATTCAGAGACATTCCCCTTTACATGAACAAAATCTCCGGATTTGATACTTTTGATCATATTTTCCACATTGTTCCATACAACACCTTTTATTTTTCCGGTTTTATCCGAAAAAGCAACATGCAAAAAATTGTTACCATCCTTTTTTTGAGCAATATTTTTTTCAGACAATACAAAAGCATCATCAACCTTGGCACCTGGAGTCAAATCATTTATAAATATTTTTTTCATTCAATAATCCCGCCAATATCCCATGTTTTTAAATCATCCAGAAATGAATAATCCGTCATATCACACCTGACTGGAGTTACTGAAATAAAATTATTCAAAACTGCATTTTCGTCTATATCGCTAATCTCGCTTTCAGCCGAAATGGTACATCCATACCAGTAATACGTTTGTTTTCTTGTATCCGTTCTTTGATCAAAATACTCATCAAGTATTGAAGATCCTTGTTTGCTTATAATCACCCCTTTTGTTTTATCAACAGGCAGATCAGGGATGTTGACATTGAGAAATGTTCCCCTGGGCAGTCCGTGCTGCATAATTCTTTCAGATAATTTTTCGGTAAAAATAGCGGCATCTGCATAGTAATCAGTTACAAAGCCCCGTATAGAAACGGCCATTGCAGGGATTCCTAACAGGGCAGCCTCTCTGGCAGCAGCGGCAGTGCCCGAATAATTTATATTTATGCCCACATTTGCGCCTGGATTTATCCCGGAAATTATCATATCAGGCCTTTGATCAAGCAATTCCACTATACCTATCTTAACACAGTCCGCCGGTGTTCCGCTGACAGCATAGCCATTCACATTAAAGGAATCATCAATTTTTTTTATCCTGACCGGCGAATAAATTGTTAAACCATGCCCCACTGCGCTACGTTCTTGATCCGGCGCAATTATCGTGACATCATGTTTTTTAGCAAATCTATTATAAAGTGCCATCAATCCTTTTGCATAAATTCCGTCATCATTAGTTAATAATATTTTCATTTTTCTTTTCTTTCAGCAGTTTTACCCTGCCATGAATCTCTTTTTGTCAACATCTCGTTAATCAAAGCAAGAGTTTCAGTTTTTTTAATAGACCAGCTCGGCGCAATCAGTTCTTCTGGGTGGGGATCACCTGTCAAGCGCTGTATTACTATATTGGAAGGTATTTTTTCAAGAAAATCTGCAATGATATTTACATATTCATCCTGTTCAAGGCATCTATAGATCCCTTTATTATATAGTTCGGCAAGTTTTGTTCCTTTTACAACATATAAAAGATGCAACTTGATCCCGTCAATCCGCATATCGGATAAAATTCTGGCTGTTTCCATCATCATCGCACCGGTTTCACCTGGAAGGCCAAGGATGATATGCGCACAAATTTTGATATTCCGATTGATAGTTGCATCCACGGCATTTTGAAAAGCTTTGAAGTCGTGTCCTCTGTTAATAAAAGAGAGGGTCGCATCATGCACCGTCTGCAGGCCGTATTCTATCCATATCAACCAGTTGCGGGCATAATTCTGTAAAAGTTCCAGAACCTGTTCGTCCACACAATCCGGCCTTGTCCCGATTGCAAGCCCCACCACGTCCTTAACCCCCAATGCCTCCCCATAAAGCTGCTCAAGCTTCGCAACAGGGGCATAAGTATTAGTAAAAGACTGAAAATAAGCTATAAATTTTTTTGCTTTATATCTTTTTGCAAGTGCTTGTTTCCCCTTGTCAAGCTGCTCAGTTATGGAAAGTCCCCGTGAGTGCGCCCCTGTTCCTGAGCCTTTGGCATTACAATAAATACAACCGCCGGTTGAAATGGTACCATCCCTGTTCGGGCATGATAAACCTGCATCTATTGAAATTTTCTGTACTCGGCAACCGAATATTTTTCTAAAATATCCGTTTAAATCATTATATCTTTTTGTACCATAAATATTCATTTGTGCTTGCGCTTCCTGAGTTTATGAACAGAAACAAAACAGCTTTATTTTTTGAAACGAGAATAAAACTTAATTGCTTTAAAAACAAGCAAATATTAAGGCGCAATTTGTATAACTTATTTTTAAGATTGGGAAAGCTTGATCATTTTCCGTATATTGTATATATTTTTGTACCCGTTCCTGATCTTTCATATATATGCAATATAAGAGTGTTAAGATGTTAAAAAAAGACAATAACAAAAAACAGACAGGCCATAATTTTTTAAGGTGGCTTATAATAATAATATTGATCTTTGCGGTGATAGTCTCCGCAATATTTCTGGATCTTTTTTTATATGCGGACAAACCTTTTCATTCTGACAATACAACACAGGTTATCAATATTCTGAATGGAAATAATTTTCACGATGTTCTTGAAAAGTTGTGCAACGCAGATATTGTTGAATCTCCGCATAGATTTAAGCTGCTTGCCATCATAAAAGGGTATGATAAAAAAATAAAAGCAGGTGAATATATCCTTTCACCCTGCATGACACCCACTGAAATACTTGTAAAAATGACAAAAGGCAGGGTACGCTTACGCAAGCTGACCATTCCTGAAGGGTATAATATTGAGCAGATTGCCGCCGTTGTCTTTCAAGCAGGAGCAGGGGACGGAGATAGTTTTTTAAAAGCCGCAAAAAATGCTTCATTGGCTAATAAAATGAAAATTAACGCCGATACTTTTGAAGGATACCTTTTTCCGGATACATACTATTTTCCAAAAAATACGCCTCCTGAAATAATAATATCAACAATGGTCAAAAGATTTAACACTATTTTTACGGATGACTTAAAAAAACAGGCGAAAAAACTCGGTTTCTCAATACATCAGATTGTTACTCTGGCATCAATCATTGAAAAAGAGACCGGTGTGCCGGAGGAGCGTCCAATAATTTCGTCCGTTTTTCATAATAGATTAAAAAAAAAGATGCGTCTTGGAAGCGATCCTACAGTTATCTACGGTATAGAGGGATTTAACGGTAATATTACAAAAAAAAATCTTAAAACCCCATCTCCTTATAATACATATCTTATAAAGGGACTTCCTCCAGGGCCTATTGCAAATCCTGGGCTGAAAGCTCTGGAAGCAGCCATCTATCCGGCTGAAACCAATTTTCTCTATTTTGTTTCCAAAAAAAATAAAACGCATAAATTCTCTACCAATATAAGAGACCATAATAAGGCGGTTTATAAGTATCAACTCAGAAAAAGATAGTGTCCAAAAATTTGGGATAATCAAAAATAAAAAAAAATGTAAAATATTATTTTAATATGCTTGAATGAATTAAAAAAGCATGCTATAAATAAAAAAAATAAACGGGGCGTGGCGCAACCTGGTAGCGCGCCTGCTTTGGGAGCAGGAAGTCGGAGGTTCAAATCCTCTCGCCCCGACCAACAAAAACAATATCGTAATTTTTATATAACCAGCATGCCCTGGCGGGCATAACAAAAATTGTGTAGGGGCGAACCTTGTGTTCGCCCTTCTCAATTTTTATAAAAGAGCCTCATTCATACTGCCGGTGCGATACCCTTCAAGATCAAGAGATACATACTTATATCCCAGTTTTTTAAAATGCTTAACGATCTTTGTGCAAAGGTCAGATTCCAGCAATATTTTTTTTTCCTTTTTACCCAGTTCTATTCTTGCTAATATATCATGATGCCTTACCCTGAAAACATGCATTCCGAGTTCTTTAAGAAATGCTTCGGCATTTTCCACTTGTGTTAAGGCATCTTTTGTTATTTCGGTATAATATGGGAACCGGCTTGCCAGACAGGCTAAAGCCGACTTGTTCCATGTCGGAAGTTTAAGGGCTTCGGATACAGCTCGAATATCGCTTTTCAAAAATCCGGCTTCTATCAGGGGACTGCGTACTCCAAGTTCACTGAGAGCTATTCGTCCGGGTCTGAAATCCGCCGCATCGTCAACATTGCTTCCATCAAAACAATGCTGGATTCCGTACAGTTCCGCCTTTTTTTTGATTTGGGAGAAGATAATTTTTTTACATATATAGCATCTGTCAGGATGATTTTGAACAAATCCCGGAAGCTCAAGCACATTTTCTTTAAGGACAACATGCCTGACACCAAACCTGTTTGCCATATCATGGGCGGCATCCACCTCGTTTGCAGGAACCACCTCTGATTTAATGGTTATTGCCAGGACTCTTTTTCCAAAAATTTCTGCGCATACTTTTAATAAAAAAGTACTATCCACGCCGCCTGAAAATCCTATTACGGCATCTCCTGCCTTAATGATGATCTGTTTAAGACGATCATACTTTTCCCGAAGCATTACAGGCAGTTCTGCTGCTTCGTCTGCTTTAATGCAGATCATTTAATTTATCCCAATAATGTATAGACCGGCAATCATGAATATACAGGCCATTGATTTAGGAACCAGGCTCTTTTCCTTAAATACTGTTCCGCCAAGCACAACCGTCAAAAGATTCGATAATCGTTTAACCGGTATTGCCAGCGAAACAACAGCAGTCGGAACGGCGAGTGCTTTAAGATGCAGAAAATCACTGATAATCCAGAAGGCTCCTGCTATTATAATAAGAGACCACTGATTTTTTGCCAATAAAGCCACGCGCTTGTATCTGTTTGTTGTAATAAGTAAAATCAATTGTATAATAAATATAAACATTGCAAAGAAAAATAGATGCGTCATGGCGTCTATTTCAAATAATACTACTCTGTTTATCACCGGGCAGAAACTCCACAAAACCAGGGTCGCCAGCACAATAAGAAAATATTTGGCCGGCAGGGCGGTAAAGGGATTGAAAAAATTTTTTATTTCCTTAAGGGTGATTATATAACCGCCTAATAAAATCAACATTACTCCGCTAAACTGTTGGCCGTTTAACGCTTCCCCAAGCTGAAAATGTGAAAGTAAAATAACTAAAAGCGGGTTAAAATTAAGCAAAGGTGAAACAGTTGATATTTCACAGTGTTTATATGCTATATTAAGAAGATATGATCCCGTGAAGGCAAAGACGGCATTTATCAAAATAAGGATCATGTTGACTGATGAAATCCTGAAATTGACTTCTTTTATAAATGGAAGCAAACAAAAAAAACCGAAGCTGCCTGTTAATATCATCATGTCGGTTACGTCGGCATTTTCCAGTATTCTTTTTCTTAATATATGATTAAGTGAAAAGAAAACTCCCGAACATAGTATTAAGGTTATCCAGGTCATTATAGCCTATAAGTTCCCTTAAGTCGTTTACATAAATCTGTTGGCATGGGAAGAGTATGATTGTCAATGCTCATAACAGGAACCGCCCCCATAAGAGAGTTGGATAGAATAACCTCTTCCCCCCCCAAAAGGTCTGCAGGCTTTATAACTTTTTTTTCAACCTTGTATCCCCATCCAAGCAAAACGTCGCAAAGCGCTTTTTGCATTATACCCGGTAAAACGTGTTCGGAAAAAGGGACTAACACTTTTTTATCCGAAATCAGCATTATATTAGCTGTGTTTGTTTCAGAAACTGTTCCGTCCGGATTTAATATTAGAGCTTCGTCCGCTCCCATTTTAATTGCCCATCTGCCGGCCAGGAGATAATATAAATAATTAAGTGTCTTATGAGAAGCAAGTGGAGACTGACGGACTTCCGGATATGTTAATAATTTAATCCCTGGTATTTTTTTTTCTTCAAGTCTATGGATATATGGTCTGGCCATTACTATAAGGGTATTATTAAATGGAGGTGTTTCTCTATTTCCCCGCGTGGCAAGAATTTTAATGGCCGCAGTTTTATCGGTTAATCTGTTTTTTGCGATAACCTCATTAATTATTGAATCCCAGGTGAGATCAGGTGGTCGACTGTCAAAAAGATTTCCCCAGGTATTATTAAATCTTGCTATATGTTCATCAAGATAAAGCGGTTTCCCTTTATCCGCCCTGATGGTCTCAAAAAACCCGAATCCGAATAAAAGCCCCTGATCAGTTACAGGTACACATGCTTCCTTAACAGGTTGAAGTCTGCCGTTAAACCAGAGATAGTCTTCAGGCTCAGGCTGCCTTACTTTGCCCTCAAAAACTTCCATCAACGTTTGTCCCTTATAAATGGTTTCATTGAATTCATCAAGGGGATCGGAATCAAATACAATCCCGCCTCCGGCAGAGAAAAAGATTTTATCTTTATATACGGTTGCCGTGCGGATTGCTATTGATAAATCCATTGAACCTGAAAAACTGATATAACCTATAGAACCGGTATATATGTGACGCCTGTGCGGCTCTATCTCATCAATAATTTCCATAGCTCTGATTTTGGGACAGCCTGTAATTGACCCGCCAGGAAATGTGGCTGCAATCAGATCTATCGCATCCAGGTCTGTGTCGAGTCTCCCTTCAACAATAGAAACAAGATGGTATACATTGCTGTATGCTTCAAGTATTTTATGCTGTTTCACTTTTACCGATCCGGCAGCGCAGACTTTACCGATGTCATTTCGCAAAAGATCAACTATCATGGAAAGTTCGGCGTCATCCTTTATGCTTTTTTGCAAGTCATTTTTTAATTCATGATCTTCCTTTTGAGTTTTGCCCCTGGGTCTCGTTCCCTTGATAGGTCTTGTTTCGACAATGTTTCCCCTTAACTTAAGAAATCTTTCCGGTGATGTTGAAACTATCTGATGATCGCCGGCATTAATAAAACTAAAAAATGGAGCTGGGTTATTCCTGTATAGCGTTTTAAAAAGGGAATAGGGATCACCTCTAAAGCCCATTTCAAAGCGCTGCGACATATTTACCTGATATACATGGCCGGCAGCAATATATTCCCTGATTTTTGTGATTGCATCCATATATTCAGACTTGTTGAAATTGGATTTAAACCCGGCGGCATCTCCTGAAAAACTTTTTTCTATTAATGCTTCCCTATTAACAGTTTTCCTGAAAGTGTCAAGAGTTGCATCCAGGGTTAAGCCCTCTTCATTTTGAAAAACCGGAATACAAAGGGTGGTGGCACTGGTTGTTTTATCCTGAACGATTATAATTGAAGGCGCAAAAAAAACTGAATGCGGAAGCTGAATATCATCATTGGAAGTTCGGGGAAGTTTTTCAAGAGCATCTTTAAGATCATAGGAGAGATAACCAAAAAGGCCAGCATACACCGGTTCAGGCATATCAGCAATATCCAGTTCCCTGACTTGTGAGCCGTAATGATTGATAATTTTTTTTAGAGTACCAAAAGGAGAACCCTTAAAATGAAATTTTCGTTTATCCGCACTGATTATCATATCATTCCGAAAACCCGTAAAAGTCAGCCATGGCTTTGCGGCAAGTATGTGGTAACGTGCAGAGTCAAGTTCCCCTCCGCTCATTAGAATCACTGTGCCATTCATATGTGCAAACCGCGCTGCGAAATTGATAAAATCTTCATTCAGACTTATATCTTCAGTATATATATCGGTAATTCGGCCAATAATTTTTTTTATTTTATTCATGATAATAACAATCTGTGCGCCTACTTGTGGAAGTTATTTCGTCCACGTTCCTAAGGGAGCTCACTGGTGATAAAATATAAAAGGTCTGATTGTTTGAGCTTTCATGCGAGTTTCAGACATTTTATATTTTATTATCAGTGAGCGTGTTAACTTCATGTTTCTTTGATGTTACATCCGTACAAGGGCCGAGCCTCAAGAAGTTTTCAATAATCTGGAATCCATTTTCTGTAAGAAAACTTTCAGGATGAAACTGAAGTCCATAAACAGGATAAAACTGGTGGTA